>NZ_CAWNMS010000021.1:0-67675 GCF_963875605.1 Vibrio sp. V04_P4A5T148 | reverse complement strand
TCCATGCCGAACTCAGAAGTGAAACACAACAGCGCCGATGGTAGTGTGGGGTCTCCCCATGTGAGAGTAGGACATCGCCAGGCTTTGAATATTGTCTAACCAGACACGCTGCGGAGCGGTAGTTCAGTTGGTTAGAATACCGGCCTGTCACGCCGGGGGTCGCGGGTTCGAGTCCCGTCCGCTCCGCCACTTATTAAGAAGCCCTGCTAGTAATAGCAGGGCTTTTTTCGTTTGAGCAAAAGAGCATTTTATTTTTTATCACTCTCAGGACAGTCGTGTGGTAGCTACACTTTGTTCAATCTATTCTTATTCTTTTCGGTCTCTATGTCTTAGGTATAAAAAAGCCGATGTATTAAACATCGGCTAGAGAGACATGGTTCAGGAGATTTAGCTACGCAAAGCGGCTTTGGCTGACAGTGCTTTTTTATCTGAGTCTGAAAGAAAGGCTAATTCTAATCCGTTAATTTGCGCTTGTCTGATCTGCTCTTGAGAAAGGCCTGCTTGAAGTGCTGCAACTTCATATTCATGTGGAAGTTCAATACCTTCAACCGCTGGGTCATCAGTATTTAAACAAGCAAGTATCCCATGCTCTAAAAACTGTTTTATAGGATGATGAGCAAGAGAGTTTACTGTGCTCGTTTGGAAGTTTGACGTTAGGCAAGACTCAATGCCAATACGATGTTTGGCAAGATAATCCATTAGCTTAGGGTCATGGACGGCTTTTACTCCGTGTCCAATGCGTTCTGCACCTAGCTCTTTAATTGCCTGCCACATACTTTCTGACCCCGCTGCTTCTCCAGCATGTACTGTAACTCTTAGTCCTGCATCTCGTACTTGTTTAAAGTGAGAAATAAATCGCTCGCCCGGCTGCCCAAGTTCATCGCCCGCCAAGTCGACTGCAACAATGTGCTGTTTTTGAGTCAAAATAGCGTCTAGCTCCTGCTGACAAGCATCGGTGCCAAATGTGCGGCTCATAATTCCTATTAGGTTAGCCTGAATACCGAAGTCTCGAACGCCCGCTTGCACCCCATCAACTACAGCCTCAACAACGCCAGCGATAGGCAGTTGATGTTTCATAGCCATATAGTAAGGAGAGAACCTCAGCTCGGCATAATCAATTTGAGCATTTAAGGCATCTTCGACATTTTCGTAGGCGACTCTTCGGCAAGCATCGAGATCACCCAATACGGCAACTCCCCAATCAAGTTTTGATAAAAAAGCGACCAATGATGGCTCTGCTTCGACGATTTGTACATGAGGTGTGAGCTCTTCTATGTTGCCAGCTGGCAGCGCTACACCAAATCGTTGCCCTAGTTCTAAGATAGTTTTGGTTCGAATGTTGCCGTCAAGATGGCGATGCAAATCAGTAAGCGGTAGATTTTTAGTTATCATTATGTTTTTCCGAAAGTGTGTATGGCATCAAGTATAAAAATCAATGTGGTCAGTGTCAGCTAGCAAAGAGTATTAAATCACCCAATTCTGTTTATTTGGCTTTTATGTTTACCATATCTGTTGACCATTCGTTAAAAGGGATGGCTTTACTAAACAGAAAGCCTTGCCCCTGAGTGCAGTTAAGTATGGTTAGGAGATGGACTTGCTCTTTGGTTTCAATACCTTCTGCTACAATTTCGACATTAAACCCACGAGTCATGTTGATGATTGCCGCAACGACTGAGCTACTGAGATTTGTCTGTTCGAGCTGCGATACAAACGCCCTGTCTATTTTTAGACAATCGAATGGAAGTTGATGTAAATAAGAAAGGGAGCTGTATCCGGTACCAAAATCATCTATCGCGATATGGATGCCCAGCTCTTTGAGTTTGTTCATGTTTGCTAAAATAACTGGGTCGTTATCAACAATTCTTGATTCTGTGATCTCTAAAGCGAGGTTATTGGGTTCAAGCCCCGTTCTTTCCAAAGTCGCTTTGAGTTCATGAACAAACTGAGGTTGAGATAGCTGGTTCACTGAGAGGTTGACGTGCATTTTAAACGTCGATCCCCATTTACCCATCTTGATGCCTTGCATTGTGTCAAAACACGCTTGATACAAGATTTGCTCACCAATCAGGCCAATGAAGCCGCTTTCTTCAGCGATAGGAATGAATTCCAAGGGGGGAATGATATCACCGCTTGGTGTCACCCAGCGTGCCAAGGCTTCAGCTCCGATGATATCTCCCGTTGATAAGTTTACAATTGGTTGATAATGCGGAATATATTCTTTGTTCTCGATGGCAAGCTTAATTTGAGTGAGCATTTGCGTACGTTTACGAGAAACATCGTCCATCTCTGGAGAGTAATAGCAGATCCTTGAGCGCTCTTGCTTGGCGTGGCTGAGTGCGATGCTACCATTACGTAACCATAGCGCCATAGTATGGAGTGTGTCATTAGGGAGTACGATGCCAATGGAGGCATTGACGACCACTTTTTCATTATGCATTGAGAATGGGACAGCAAACATTTGTAATATGCTGTTAGCCGCGGATTGGGCTTCATTCTTTTGTTGTAAAGAGGGGATGTAAATAGCGAATTCATCACCACCTGTACGAGCAATACATGAGGTGCTTGCAAATAGTGTACGTAATTTTTCAGCAATAGTTTGTAATAGTAAGTCACCTTGCTGATGCCCCAAGCTGTCATTAATATCTCTGAATTTATCGATGCCGATAAGCAATAGGCTGCCATTAATTTGATTTGATTGGCTAAAGTTATCAATTAAACCTTCACGGCTATAGAGCTTGGTTAGGGAATCGTAGATCAATTGGGAATGCAGTGCCTTAAATGAGGCTTTTAGGTTATTGGCCATTTCATTGAATGAATAAACAAGTAAACTCGTTTCATAAATATTACCAGCTTTCGGCATGTTACTTTCCCAATCCCCTTTTGCTAGATGCTGAGCAGCAGCCGCGGTGGCGGTAATTGGAGTGGTGATTCGATTAAAGGCAATGAGCCCTATACCAATGCCGATAAGGCTGACAATGCTGCCAATAATCCAACTGTTTTGTTGGTTTTCTGGCAATCGACCAAGTAGATCGGTTTCTGAAATCGAGACGCCAATAAACCATTCGATGCCATGTTTATCTTTAAAGGGAGTGAGATGATTAAAATAGCGGGTGCCATCAACTACCGTTTCGAATTTGTTGAGTGTTGCTGACAGCATTTTGTCATGGTTATCAATATAATGTGCACTGGCTTGGATCACTGGGTTGGCATTTTCGATAGCCAGTAGTCGCTCTCCTTTTGCCGACAGTTCGGTCCCCCAAGAGACAACGGTGCTGGTATTGGAGTGAGCCACCAATCTTTTTTCTGGATCAATAATATACACGTTGGCATGAGTTTTCTGTTGCAGTGAGGCCAGAAACGCATTGAACGTATCGATTTTCACATCAGTCACCAAAACACCGATGAATTTGTTCATAGAGAAAACGGGTGCTAAAGCAGAGAGCGTGATCTCTTGGCGTTCATCAACATTAGTGTAGATTGGCGACCAACTTGGGCTTAAACTTTGTGCAACTGGAGTATACCAGGGGCGAGTTCTTGGATCATAATCGGCAATGGTGGAGCGAATATCTTGATTGATGGTTTTTCCTGAGTAGATCACCAAGTTTTGCTGAGTTCGATTATCTTTCACCATCAAGGTAAAACTATCACCAATCTCTTTGCGAAAGCCCACGTACTCCGCCTGTTCGCCACCAAATCCGATCACATCAATTTGTTCTAGCGGTCGATAAAGCGTTTCAAAACTGGCAAGCAGATATCCTTCTATTTTACTGACATCGTCCGCAGAATAGAACTGACTAAAGCCGATCGTGTGGCTTAAAGCGAGGCTGGCTTGAAAAGGTTCATCGAGAAAACTGATCAGTCGCTGCTCTACATTGGCATTTAATGATGAAAGCTGTTTGCTGCTAATGTCATCAACCATCTCTTCATAACTGTATTTTTGTACACCCACAATCACTCCAATCGTTATGAGGAAAATCATAACAAATGGTAGAACAACGGCTGTTTTCAACGTTATTTGATTCGTAAATGACATGTCGTGTCTTCTGCATCCATACAAATTATCGGTAAAACACGCAAGGTGGTGGGTGATTGCATTGTGCCAGAAAGTGAATCACTGCACCTGATCATTAAAAAATTATCAGTAAAGTTCTTTTAACTTCCTTGTCAACGTATTGCGCCCCCACCCAAGCACCTTAGCTGCGTCTTGTTTGTGACCATTGGTGTGATGAAGTGCTGCTTCCAAAAGTATACGTTCAAATTCAGGAAGTGCATAAGAAAGCAGCTCTGTTTCTCCTGAAGCTAATGAAGATTTAGCCCAACTTGCGAGTTGTTGTTGCCAACTTATAGCACTATCAAAGTCACTATTTTTCTTTTCCGACAATAATTCGGAAGGAAGATCACTGGGTAGCACCTCGCTGCCACTGGCCATTACAGTTAACCAGCGACACATATTTTCAAGTTGTCGTACGTTTCCCGGCCATTCAAGACGATTCAAAATTTCAATGCTCTTAGGATGTAGCGTTTTCATTTCTACGCCTAATTCTTTTGCTGCAGAGGCGAGAAAGTGCTTGGTCAGTTTTTCTATATCTTGGCTTCGCTCACGCAGTGCTGGGATATGGATACGAATGACATTGAGACGGTGAAAAAGGTCGTCACGAAACTTTCCTTGATGAACGAGTTTTTCTAAGTTTTGGTGAGTGGCGGCGACAATGCGGACATCCACTTTGATTGCTGAATGCCCTCCTACGCGGTAAAACTGACCATCGGCTAAAACACGCAGTAGCCGAGTTTGAATGTCGAGCGGCATATCGCCAATTTCATCTAAGAATAGGGTGCCACCATTGGCCTGCTCAAAACGCCCTTGGCGGACATTGTTTGCACCAGTGAATGCTCCTTTCTCATGACCAAACAGTTCTGACTCGATGAGATCTTTTGGAATTGCGGCCATATTGAGGGCAATAAACGGTTTTTGGGCGCGTGGGCTATGGCGATGAAGCGCGTGAGCGACTAACTCCTTCCCGGTTCCTGATTCACCATTGATCAAGACTGAAATTGAGGAACGTGATAAACGGCCAATTGCCCGAAATACCTCTTGCATTGAAGGGGCTTCTCCAATGATTTCCGGTGTACTATCAACGCCAGTCTGTTGATTGGATTGTTCTTTGCGCTGCTCCTGACTATGCGCAATGGCACGTTCAACCAAGGTGAGGGTTTCATCGACATCAAAAGGTTTAGGCAGATACTCAAAGGCACCCTTTTGATAGGCATTCACCGCGGCATCAAGATCTGAATGGGCCGTCATGATGATGACGGGCAACTCAGGAGATCGTGAATGAACTTGGTTTAGCAGCTCAATACCATTCATGCCCGGCATGCGAATATCGGAAACGAGCACATCGGGCGTTTCTCTTTCTAGCGCCAGTAACACACTTTCGGCATCGGAAAACGTTTCGCATTTTATGTTGGCTGATGAGAGCGTTTTTTCCATCACCCAGCGGATCGAACTATCATCGTCCACCACCCAAACGTATCCTTTACTCATAATGTTTATTCCTTAGCAGCAAACCCAATCTGACATCGGTCAAATGGGTAAATAAATAGTAAATGTGGTTCGACCTGGCCAGCTTTCAACATCGATTTTTCCATTGTGCTGATCGATCAGGTTTTGTGAGATAGAAAGACCCAGCCCCGTTCCACCTTCACGGCCGCTGACCATGGGGTAAAACAGTGTGTCTTGTAATTCGGTAGGAATGCCTGGGCCGTTATCGCTGATTTCTATGCGTGCCACTAACTTATGGCGCTGTCCGTGAATATTGGCTTGGTGCACTGTTCTGGTGCGAAGTGTGATTTTACCATGCGGATCATGAGATAAAATCTGTGCCGCATTGCTGACGATATTCAGTAATGCCTGCTCGATTTGATCGGTATCCATCAAAATATCGGGCAAGCTGGGGTCATAATCTCGTTCAATCACCAAGTGTGTGCTGGCTTCTAGCTCAACCAATTGGCGGACTTTTTCCAAAATTACATGGAGATTTTCAGAGCACTTCTTGCCCGGTTTTTGTGGGCCGAGCAAACGATCAACGAGCGCGCGCAGTCGATCGGCTTGTTCAATAATAATTTGGGTGTACTCAGTGAGACTGTGGTCCGGCAACATCTTTTCTAGCAGTTGCGCCGCGCCACGTAGCCCACCTAATGGGTTTTTAATTTCATGCGCCAGCCCGCGAACTAAGAGTTTTGCCGCTTGCTGTTGGGCGTGCTGATTGAGCTCTTGTGTTAACCGTCGTTGTTGACCAATTTTGCGCATTTCGACCAAAAGCATCAGCTCGCGTTGCCAAGATATAGGGCTCACGGTCACTTCCAGCATCAGTGGCTTACCATCGACCACAAACGTAACATCGCTATCGGTAATACTTTGGCCACTTTGCAACGGCTGAGAAAGCAGCGCTAAATCAAGAGAAGCGTGCTGGATGAGTTTTGACAGTGGTTGGTTGATAATTCGCTTAGCACTTTGGGAGAAGAGTTGTTCAGCCGCTGGATTGGCATAACGGATACAAAGAGACTCATCGAGCATCAAGGTGGCGGTAACGATATTATTTAAAATCGTTTGGCTTAGCTCACAATTCACGTTTTCATCCTTGTCCGTGTTCCCAAATGATGCAATGCACAACTTTGGTGCATTACATGGCTAAGTATGGCGCATCGGTGTCAGAAGAAAAAGTGAAACCTGTTGTTATATCGAGCTTATTGGCGAAGAGTTCATCACTTGATGCTGGCTCGATGTAAATGCACCGTCACAGGGTTAGACGATGCAATAATCTTGCCGTTTACAACTACTTGAATTAAAAAGCGATGCGTTCCTCTATCTAGATTTTTCAGCGTCCAAGTAGGTTGAGTGGCGGGGGCGCCATAGGCCTTGTCATTCATGACTAATTGCAACTGTTCACTGATGGTTAAGTTGCGATTGAGTTCGGCGTTGATTGAAATAACGCCCGCATTGCTGCGTAAGGTTTCATCGTCAGCCGGAGAGCGAATTGCAATGGTTAGCGGTTCTATTTTGTTGACATGGGTTGCGGATTTTTCCAGTGGCAGCTCTTTGGTAAGGTTAGTGACGGGGTGAGAGTTTTCAAAGGTTGGCTCAGGCGCATCGGCCTGAAAATCAGGAATCGAAATTTGCTTTGCTCCCTTATCTTGTGGGACATCGCTAAGATGCAACACGCCATTCGCATCCACCCACGTATAGACGTTTTGTGCAATTGAAGTCGCGGAATAAAGCATGATGATTGTTAGGAGTAAAGTTCGGATCAGATTCACAGTCATCCCCCTATATAGAGATGTTTTCACGTTAAGGGTATCGGCTTTTGAGTGCCGTTATTGTTGTAACGCTAATGTTACGACGTCCGGAATTAACCCCAAATATGAAAAAGGCTCACCTGCGAGGCGAGCCTGATAAATCCGTAACCTAAGTTACATTTTGCACCAAAGCTAAGAATTATACCGAGTAGTACAATTCAAATTCTAGTGGGTGAACGGCCATGTTGACGCGTTCTACATCTTTTGCTTTTAGCGTGATGTATGAGTTGATGAAATCATCAGAGAATACGCCGCCAGCGGTCAGGAATTCACGATCTTCATCCAGTGCTTTTAGTGCCACTTCAAGTGACTCGGCTACTTTTGGAATCTCAGCGGCTTCTTCTGCTGGTAGGTCGTACAAATCTTTATCCATCGCTTCTCCTGGATGGATCTTGTTCTTGATACCATCAAGACCAGCCATAAGAAGAGCGGCAAACGCTAGGTATGGGTTTGCTGCTGGATCTGGGAAACGAGCTTCGATACGACGTGCTTTCGGGCTTGGTACTACTGGAATACGGATAGACGCAGAACGGTTACGAGCCGAGTAAGCTAGCATTACCGGTGCTTCAAACCCAGGGACAAGGCGCTTGTACGAGTTTGTTGATGGGTTAGCAAATGCGTTGATGGCACGCGCGTGCTTGATGATACCGCCAATGTAGTAAAGCGCTAAGTCAGATAGACCGCCGTACTTGTCACCAGCAAATAGGTTTACACCATCTTTTGCAAGAGATTGGTGAACGTGCATACCTGAACCGTTGTCGCCAACAAGAGGCTTAGGCATGAAGGTCGCTGTTTTACCAAAGGCGTGCGCAACGTTGTGCACCACGTATTTGTAGATTTGGATCTCATCGGCTTTCGTGGTTAGCGTATTAAAGCGAGTGGCGATTTCGTTTTGACCTGCAGTCGCTACTTCATGGTGGTGAGCTTCAACGACGAGGCCCATCTCTTCCATGATCAAACACATGGCTGAACGGATGTCTTGTGATGAGTCAACCGGTGCAACAGGGAAATAACCACCTTTCACACCAGGGCGGTGACCTTTGTTACCACCTTCAATTTCAGCGCCAGTGTTCCAAGCCGCTTCGATATCATCAATTTTGAATGAGGCACCAGACATATTGTTGGTGTATTTCACGTCATCAAAAAGGAAGAACTCTGGCTCTGGACCGACAAGAACGGTGTCTGCGATCCCTGTTGAACGCATGTAATCTTCTGCGCGTTTTGCGATAGAGCGTGGGTCACGATCGTAGCCTTGCATGGTTGCAGGCTCTAGAATGTCACAACGAATGTTAAGTGTTGCGTCTTCTGTGAACGGGTCAAGAACTGCACTTGATGCATCAGGCATCATCACCATGTCAGACTCATTGATTCCTTTCCAGCCAGCAACGGATGAACCATCGAACATCTTACCTTCTTCGAAGAAGTCTGCGTCGACTTGATGAGCAGGAATAGAGATATGTTGCTCTTTGCCTTTCGTGTCGGTAAAGCGCAGGTCAACAAACTTAACTTCGTTTTCTTGGATCAGCGATAGAACGTTTTCTACTGACATCTTGGATAACCTCCAGTGTTATTAAAGCGGTAATGGCCCGAATCGAATTGAAACTAGCATTGATTAATTTCATTCTAAACTTATTAATCGATGCTGTTTCTAACAAAGCTAAATTCGTGCCAATTAAATTAATCCTTTAATTTCAAGTGCTTTGGTTGTTCTTTGTCGAATTTAAATGCTTCTCTGCACCAAAAAGATCCTTATTTGCACTATTTTGGTGCCTTGAGTTTTATGTTGCACCATTAACTACCAAAGCGCACACTATTCAGCCTAGGTTTACTAGGCTTGTCAATGCTGATTTAGTCCATTTTGATGCAATTTGTTTTAAAGCAAGTAGCGGACTAAGCTTGTGGTGAGCGAAAATCAGCGCGATAGATCACATATTTCTAGGTTTTTCGCCAAAATCTGGTACATTATTGACCGTTTTTTTAATCAAGTTCTATGCTCGTTGCGGCCTCATGCCGAAGCGAGTTACTCCCTTAATAAGTGAAGCAAAATCCATGGCTACTCCACAGATTGATAAATTAAGAAATATCGCGATCATCGCACACGTTGACCACGGTAAAACAACGTTGGTTGATAAACTGCTGCAACAGTCAGGTACGTTAGAGTCTCGCGGTAATACGGAAGAGCGGGTCATGGACTCGAACGATATCGAGAAAGAGCGCGGTATCACTATCCTTGCAAAAAATACAGCCATTAACTGGAATGATTTCCGTATCAACATCGTAGATACTCCAGGACACGCCGACTTCGGTGGTGAAGTTGAACGTATCATGTCAATGGTTGACTCTGTTTTGCTGATTGTTGATGCGGTTGATGGCCCAATGCCACAAACTCGCTTCGTAACACAAAAAGCCTTTGCTCACGGTTTGAAACCAATCGTTGTTATTAACAAAATTGACCGTCCTGGTGCTCGCCCTGATTGGGTTATGGATCAAGTGTTCGATCTGTTCGACAACCTTGGTGCAACGGATGAGCAGCTCGACTTTAAAGTGGTTTATGCCTCTGCACTGAACGGTTGGGCGACACTTAACGAAGGTGAAGTTGGCGAAAACATGGAACCTTTGTTCCAAGCGATCGTTGACAATGTAGAGTCACCACAAGTTGACCTTGATGGCCCACTACAAATGCAAGTTTCTCAACTTGATTACAGCTCTTACGTTGGTGTTATCGGTGTTTGTCGTGTGACTCGTGGTAGCGTAAAAGCGAACCAACAAGTAACAGTCGTCGGCGCTGATGGTAAGAAACGTAACGGTAAAGTTGGTACAGTTCTGGGCTATCTTGGCCTTGAGCGTAACGAAGTTGAACAAGCTAACGCTGGCGACATCATTGCGGTAACAGGGTTAGGTGAACTGAAAATTTCAGACACCATTTGTGACCAAAACTGTGTTGAAGCCATGGTGCCACTATCCGTTGATGAACCGACAGTGACCATGACTTTCCAAGTCAATACCTCACCGTTTGCAGGTAAAGAAGGTAAATACGTGACTTCACGTAATATCCTTGAGCGTCTGCAAAAAGAGCTTGTTCATAACGTAGCATTGCGTGTTGAAGAAACCGACAACCCAGATCGCTTCCGCGTTTCAGGTCGTGGTGAACTTCACCTATCAATCCTGATTGAGAACATGCGTCGTGAAGGCTTTGAGCTTGCGGTTTCTCGTCCTGAAGTTATTTTGAAGGAAGAAGACGGCCAGAAAATGGAACCGTTCGAAACCGTAACAATCGATGTGATGGAAGAGAGCCAAGGCGGCGTGATGGAGAAAATCGGCCTGCGTAAAGGTGAGCTGACGAATATGACTCCAGACGGCAAAGGCCGTGTGCGTCTTGATTTCATGATGCCTTCTCGCGGTTTGATTGGTTTCCAAACAGAATTCATGACCTTAACCTCAGGTTCAGGTTTGCTTTACCATACGTTTGATCATTACGGCCTACACAAAGGCGGTAACATTGGCCAACGTAACAACGGCGTGTTGATCTCTAACGCGACAGGTAAAGCGTTGACTTACGCTCTGTTCAACCTACAAGAGCGCGGTCGCCTATTTACTGAGCACGCAGATGAAGTGTACGAAGGCCAAGTGATCGGTATCCACAACCGTTCTAACGACCTAACAGTGAACTGCTTGAAAGGTAAACAGCTGACAAACGTTCGTGCTTCTGGTACTGATGAAGCGCAAGTATTGTCACCTGCAATCAAGTTTACACTTGAGCAAGCACTTGAGTTTATTGACGACGATGAACTAGTGGAAGTGACCCCACAGAGCATTCGTATCCGTAAACGTCATTTGACTGAAAATGATCGTAAACGTGCAAGCCGTGGCTAATACCGTCATGGTATAAGTTAACGAGTTAATCTAAGGGCGAGGAGTGTACTTCTCGCCTTTTGCTTATCTGCAATATAGTCAGTTTTAGGTATAGAATGGTGATTGATGATAAAAATAAGCAGGGAGAAGGCATTTGAAAATTAAAAAGCTTGGCAAACAATGTTTACTGTTTACGCGTTATTTACTCAGCCGGATGGATCATGACCGCGTCAATGTTAATGCGGGCTATTTGGCTTATATCACGTTGTTGTCGATCGTACCTATGCTTACCGTGCTGTTATCAATTCTCTCCTCATTTTCTATTTTTGCCAATGTCGGTATGGTTATTCAAGATTTTGTGATCACCCATTTTGTGCCTGCCGCAGGCGATGTAGTGCGAGAGGCGTTGCTCGAATTTATCGCGAATACAGGTAAGATGACGGCCGTGGGCGGGGTATTTTTATTCGTTGCAGCTTTAATGCTGATTTCCAATATTGACAAGAATTTGAACTACATTTGGCGAGTTAAAGATAAACGGCGCATGGTGCTCTCTTTTTCAATGTATTGGATGGTTCTTACGCTCGGGCCAATTTTAGTCGGCGCAAGTATTGCGGCAACCTCGTATATTACCTCACTCAAGATTATTGACAGCGAAGCACTCTCTGGTGCTTATAATTTGTTGCTGCGCTGGCTACCTTTTATTTTGTCATTCTCTGCTTTTGTCGGTTTGTACCTGCTGGTGCCGAATAAAAAAGTGCATCTTTCACACGCCTTGGTCGGGGCAATGGTGGCGGCTATTTTATTTGAGTTCAGTAAAAAAGGTTTTGCTGCTTATATTACTCAGTTTCCCTCCTATCAACTGATTTACGGCGCACTGGCGGCGATCCCTATTCTGTTTGTGTGGGTCTACTTATGCTGGATGATTGTGCTCGTTGGGGCGGAGGTGACGGCGACTTTGGGTGAAAAAGAGCACTGGAGCAATGAGCAAGAAATGCTAAACTCATTGCCTATCTCCGAGCAAATGATAAAGGGAAATCAGAGTGATAGCGTTGATCCAGAGAGTGAGTGAAGCGGCGGTACGTGTTGATGGGGAAGTGGTTGGCGAAATCAATCAAGGCTTACTGGTGCTACTTGGGGTCGAAAGAGATGACGATGAGGCAAAGGCCAAACGTCTAGTCGAACGTGTGACTCAGTACCGCGTGTTTGAAGATGAAGAGGGAAAAATGAACTTGAACGTGCAACAAGTGAACGGTCAGGTTTTAGTGGTGTCTCAATTTACATTGCCAGCCGATACCAAAAAGGGGACGCGTGCCGGATTTTCAAAAGGTGCACACCCTGCTGATGCTGAGCGTCTGTATGATTACTTTTCGGATTTGTGTGAGCACATTTTGCCAACTCAGCGTGGCCGCTTTGCACAAGATATGAAAGTTTCGCTGATTAATGATGGCCCAGTGACATTCTGGCTTCAGGTTTAATAAAGAAATGGATAGAGCCTCCTTCGTTGGGATCATGCGGAGTATGAGAGGCTGTGATTTAGGGATAACCAAATGTTTAAACTGATTACGCCAAGTACCGACAACCAACTGAATAAATACTACCATTTTCGCTGGCAAATGCTGCGTGAGCCATGGCATCTACCGATCGGCTCGGAGCGTGATGAGTATGATGGCATGAGTCACCACAGGATGATTGTCGATGGTCGTAACCGACCGATTGCCATTGGTCGCTTGTACATTACGCCAGATTGCGAAGGGCAAATTCGCTATATGGCGGTTAAAAGTAGCCGTCGCAATAAAGGTATGGGCTCTTTGGTGCTGGTGGCGCTAGAGTCGCTGGCTCGTCAAGAAGGTGCAAAGCGCCTAGTCTGTAGCGCCCGTGAAGATGCGATTGCATTTTATGAAAAGAACGGCTTTGAACGCCGGGGCTCGCTCAATGATGAACGCGGTCCGGTTCGACATCAACAAATGGTCAAACCGCTCGATCCCATGGCCAATGTAATTCGCAAACCTGAATGGTGTACTGAACTGCAAGAACGCTGGGCCACGCACATTCCTATCAGCGAAAAAATGGGCATTAAGGTGACTCAATATACGGGCTACCAATTTGAGTGCAGCGCTCAGCTCAATCCGAATTTGAACCCACACAACACCTTATTTGCAGGCTCGGCATTTACCCTTGCCACCTTAACAGGATGGGGAATGGCATGGCTGCTGATGCGTGAGCGAAGCCTGAATGGCGATATTGTTTTGGTTGATAGCCGCATCCGCTATCGTCACCCTGTGGTGCATAACCCTTTAGCCTTCACTTCATTGGATGGCATCAGTGGCGATTTAGATCGTTTAGCCAGTGGACGTAAAGCGCGTATCGTCGTCAATGTCACTATCACCAGTGGCGGTAAACCCGCCGTTGAATTTACGGGAACCTATATGTTGATCCCCAATTACAAGGCATTGTTAGCCGCCGCATCATCGGCTGAGTAAGTGTCGGTTTCTGGATCACACGAATAGATGGTGTGCTGTGTGTTGTGGAGCAGTTCGAAGTGCATCTCACGGCACATCTGTTGGAGGTTAAGGTTAAGTTGTCCTTTCTCCAACTTGACCAAATCCACGTGACCATCAAGGTTTGCCTTGAGCGTCTTTCCAACCAGCGGCGTTGTATTAATCATCATCCGCCCTCTGTCTGAGTGAATGACTAAACCTTCGAGCGTAAACGGCTCATGGCTGAGGTTTTGCTCAGGATCGCTTAGCGTTAATATGCCCTGTCGAATATTGAGCGTTGCTTCACCTGTGAGGGTGTGGGCGAAGGTGGCGTAGTCTCCGGCGAGGCCGTTGACCTGCGCTTCCAATTCACTGAGACCCTCTATGGTAAAGGGAAGCTGGGTGACTTTATTGAGCACCGCTAGCGGTAGCCCATCGGCATGAATGTTGGCTTGCCAAGGCTGACTTAACGTTTGGAAATTCCAACGCGCAGTGGCATCGATATAGCCGTTTTCTAACGGCATGAATAAACGATCTAGGTACCATTGGCCTTGCTCGCTGCGCATCTCAACGACGCTTTGCGTGCTCAATAGTGAATCGTAGCTGGCGCTGTTTGCGCTGATATTGAGCGTGCCTTGCCACAATCCCAAGCGTTTCTCTTTTACGAGAGTTAACTGCTTCCCTTTGGCATGGACACCAGACAATTGCCAATAAGGTGGGGCAAACAATTGAATGAGTTGGCTATTGGCGATGGTGAGTTGCTCGATGGTGAGGTTATCAACCCACGGCCAATGCTGGCTCAGCGACGTAAAATCATCTTTGCTTTCGCTCACCCATTTTACACCGCGAATAGTGAGCTGTTGCAGCGATGCTGAGGTTGGGGTGATAACACCCGCCCATTGAATATCACCTTGCTTAAATTCACTACTAAAATCCTCAATGATCAGTTTACCCGGCTCGGTGCGCAGGCTAAAGGTCGGCTCCACCCACTGCTGACCTAGCCAAGTTGCATCGTCGGCTCGCAGCGATAATTTACCTTGTTGCTGCTGCCAAATATTGCTGTGTGGATAAATGTTCTCCAGCGAAATATCGACGTTACGCAAGCTGATATCCGCAAGCTCGATCTGACTGTTTAAAATATCTAAGCTATTGATATGGTCTATTTTGTCAAAGAGCTGAAACCAACCCGATTGGCGTAAGGAATGACTCATATCTCGGCTAAGATTGAGTTTTTCCAGTGTCACATTGATCAGCGACCAACCTTGAGGATACTGCTCGGCTTGACCTGAAATAGCCGCGCCGCGCCATGACAACGAGAGCCCATAGACGGTGCTGTTGGCAGGTTTGTAATCCATATCGAGCAGTAGGTTATTCAGCGCTTCTCCTTGCCAATAAAATTGTTCGGCTGAGAGTTGTATCTCGCCGAAAGGCAGAGCTGTTGGAACATCCGGCCAATGTGGATTTTTAATCTGTAGGTTAACACCGCGCGCTAGCCAACCTTGTTGGGCGATGTCGGCGTGATTGAGCGCGATTTGGCTCACCGAAATGGGCCATGATCGCAAATCGGTAGGAAGGCCATTTTGTAGACTGATGCCACTAAGTAGCACGCTATCAACGGCGATTTTTTGGTCGCGAATGAGCTGTGGGCTGAGCCAAATATCGGCTTGCTCTATCGGGATATGCTGCTTATTTTGCCGCAGTGTTAATTGGTTGAACTGAAAATGCAAAGGATACTGGTATTGAAGAGATTGAAACGTCACGTTTCCTTTCGAAAGCCGTTCAACGAGAGTTTGAGCAACGGGAGTAGCATAAGAGGTATGTAGCAGTGCAAACATACCCAGCATGAAAGTGAGAAATAGCGCGATGATCGCAATCAGCAATGCCAAAGCCTTGTTCATGGTGTCCTTACTCGTAAATCGTTACCTGCGACAGAGTGAAACAAATTACCTCACGCAGCAACAAAAAAAGCCCCTTATCAAAGGGGCTTGCTACTGACTTATCAGTTTTAGTCGAGTTGTGGGCCTGCGGCCACTAATGCTTTACCTTCTGCGTTATCAGTATACTTGGCAAAGTTATTGATAAAGCGCGAGGCGAGATCTTCGGCTTTGCTTGTCCATTGTAGAGGATCCACGTAAGTATCGCGTGGGTCGAGAATGGTTGGGTTCACACCAGGTAGTGAGGTTGGCACTTCAAGATTGAAGATTGGAATATGCTTGGTTGCTGCCTTCTCAATCGAACCATCTAAGATAGCGTCAATGATGGCGCGGGTATCTTGAATCGAGATGCGTTTACCGCTGCCGTTCCAACCAGTGTTGACTAGATAAGCTTCAGCACCAGCTGCTTCCATACGTTTTACCAGCACTTCGGCATATTGTGTTGGGTGGAGCGTTAAAAACGCTGCGCCAAAACAGGCTGAGAAGGTTGGTGTTGGTTCGGTGATGCCACGTTCAGTACCCGCTAGTTTTGCCGTAAAGCCAGACAAGAAGTGATACTTGGTTTGTTCTGGAGTCAATTTAGAGACTGGTGGAAGCACACCAAATGCATCCGCGGATAGGAAGATCACTTTATTGGCGTGACCACCTTTCGATACAGGCTTAACGATGTTTTCGATGTGGTAGATAGGATAAGAAACACGAGTATTCTCGGTTTTAGAACCATCATCAAAGTCAATCGAACCATCGCTACGTACTGTGACGTTTTCCAGTAGCGCATCACGGCGGATCGCGTTGTAGATGTCAGGCTCGGCTTCTTTGGAGAGCTTGATGGTTTTCGCGTAGCAACCGCCTTCAAAGTTAAAGACACCATCATCATCCCAGCCGTGCTCGTCATCGCCGATTAACGCGCGTTTTGGATCGGTAGAGAGTGTGGTTTTTCCTGTGCCAGATAGGCCAAAGAAAATCGCCACATCGCCATCTTTAGCCATGTTGGCTGAACAGTGCATTGAAGCAATACCTTGCAGTGGAAGGAAGTAGTTCATCATTGCGAACATCCCTTTCTTCATTTCACCGCCGTACCAAGTACCGCCGATCAACTGCATTTTTTCCGTTAAGTTAAACACAGTGAAGTTTTCTGAGTTCAGGCCTTGCTCTTGCCATTTGTCATTGGTGCATTTGGCACCATTCATGACCACAAAATCAGGTTCGAAGTTAGCTAGCTCTTCTTCTGTTGGGCGAATGAACATGTTTTTGACGAAGTGCGCTTGCCACGCCACTTCAGTAATGAAACGCACGCAAAGGCGCGTATCTGCGTTGGCACCACAGTAACCGTCAAGAACGAATAGACGTTTAGCGGATAGTTGACGACCCACTAGTGCTTTTAGATCATTCCATACTTCTTGGTTAATCGGCTTGTTATCGTTTTTCGCTTGTTCAGATGTCCACCATAGGGTATCGCGTGTGGTGTCATCTTTGACAATGAATTTATCTTTTGGTGAGCGGCCTGTAAAAATGCCAGTATCAACGGCAACAGCGCCAAGTTCAGTGACGACGCCTTTTTCGTAGCCTTCAAGGTCTGGGCGAGTTTCCTCGGCAAATAACAGTTCATAGCTTGGGTTGCGAACCACTTCGACTACGTTGGTTATTCCGTATTTGGTCAGGTCTAGTTGTGCAGCCTTTGTATGTTCCATAACGGTCATAGGTGCTCCTTGTAAGAGATTTTGTAGGGATTTTGTAATAATGTTTGTAATTGTTATCTGCTCACCATGCTAGCAACGGGTGGGGGATAAAACAGGGACACAGTTCAAAAATTGCCCATGACACTCCTGTGGTTTTAGGTGTCCCGTCACATATTGGCGCAACTATTTTATCGCGTACGCAAACCTTTGCGCTAGATCAATAAGATTAATACTTTTAAAAAAATAAGTACGCCATTCTGTTTGTTTAAGGCTTGATTTTACTGGGTTTTGATCACAAAAAAAGCCAGCGTAAAGCTGGCTCTGATACGTTTTCTTCGTGCTTGTTAATTCATGCAAATTAATGAATTGTGTCGCTTCCTGAGGAGGCTTGTGCGTAGAGTGTTGCGATCTCAGCCTCTTCAAATGAGTAGTTGGTGCCACAGTAGTCACAATGTAAAGAAACGGATCCTTCAGACGATAAAATGTCGTAAATTTCCTCTTTGCCTATTGTGATGATGGCCGCCCCACTGCGTTCACGTGAACAACCACAATGAAATTCCACGGGTTGTGGGGTGAACAACTGAACTTTCTCTTGGTTATACAGGCGATACAACAGATCAGTGGCTTCTAAGGTGAACAGCTCTTCGTTTTTTACGGTGTTAGTTAACTGCTCTAAGTGCTCAAAATCATCGGGCGTACCCGTTCCGTCCGGAATGGTTTGCAGCAACATGCCAGCGGCACAGGCTTTTCCATCTTGCGTACCAATGCGTATCCAAAGGCGTGTTTTCAACTGTTCAGAGCGGATGAAGTAACCTTCCAGCACTTCCACTAAGTTGTCCCCCTCTAAACCGACCACACCTTGGTAGCGCTCGCCTTTCTTGGGCTCGATAGTGATAACTAAATGACCTTTACCCATCAAAGTGTGTAGGTCGGCATCATCGGCAATATCGCCTTTCCAGCGTGCGACACCACGCACTTTCTGTTCATTATCACCATTGATAACGACTAAGGAAACTGGGCCATTGCCTTGCAATTGCATGGTAATTGAGCCTTCAAACTTCAGCGTTGCAGTTAGCAAGGTCGTTGCGACGAGCAGTTCGCCCAAAAGTTTTTGTACTGGGGCTGGATATTCCTGGCTCGAAAGGATGTGTTGATACGCGTCGTCTAATT
Organism: Vibrio sp. V04_P4A5T148; assembly: GCF_963875605.1. Lineage (NCBI taxonomy): Bacteria > Pseudomonadati > Pseudomonadota > Gammaproteobacteria > Vibrionales > Vibrionaceae > Vibrio > Vibrio sp. V04_P4A5T148. Next base: position 49,210 of record NZ_CAWNMS010000021.1, on the reverse strand, counting down.
GTACCAACTCGCCACGTACGGATAGATCTTCAAATAAGTAGCGATTTAAAATGTTATTTGCCATTTAGCTATTTCCTCGGAACATGGTCCAGCTTTTATTGATGTTTAAATTTAATGATGTCACGACGCTCTTTTTTGTCTGGTCTGCGTTCGGGGCTTGGGTTGTGTGCGTTGAGCTTACGTTGCTCGGCATGATGGGCACGTTTGGCGATGCTTGCTGCGGTTTCCGAATACAGGGTTTGTGCTTCTGGCGCGCTACGCCTTTGCCCTAACAGATTGATCACAGTGACGATTTTCTCTTCTTGGCCTTGGCGTAAGGTAATCGTTGCCCCAAGCTCGACAATTTTGCTTGGCTTGGTGCGTTGGCCATTATAATGGACTTTACCACCATCGACCATACTGCGGGCGATCGACCGCGTTTTATAAAATCGTGCTGCCCATAGCCATTTATCCAATCTTATTTGCTCTGTCGCAGAACTCATACTACAAATGTGCCTCAAAGGGAGTTAGTCTTGTACGTTTTATGGCCTTTACAATGGTGTTTTGGTTCCAGATTTTCAAGCTACCCGACAAAATAATGTCAGTAAAAATGACGAGAATGTCTCCTATGATATATTAATGTGTTTTTGTAGCGCGATCTTCGCGGTCTTATGTATCTGTTCCATTTAAATGGAAGCATAGTTTAAATGAAATGGAAGTATAGTTTGAGGCCAATCCGCCGGTTTTCGTCTGGCTAACGGCTCATGAATGTGAAACATCATGGTTGAAGTAAGAAAATATCAGTAAGGACATCTTTTGAGGCGAATCGATTTTAGCAGTATGACCTCATCTCGCTTATGGCAAGCAGGTTTGCTACAAAAAATACCGCAATGGCAGAAACAAATCAGCCAATTTCTTACCTTAGTATTGCTGGTCACGTCGGCTTGGATTCTAGGAAAAATGGTGTGGCTGATTCAGCAAAACGCGGTTGATATAACGCCTTGGTCTCCAAGAGCAATCGCATCAACGCCGAATGCGGCGCGTTCGCTTGATCTCTCTTCTTTACAACAAGGAAGTTTATTTGGTCGCTATAGCGAGCAGAAGGTCGAAGCCGCACAGCCTGTGGTCAAAGATGCCCCTAAAACCAGCCTTAGCTTATTATTGGTTGGAGTGGTGGCGAGCAATGAACCGAGTAAGAGTCTAGCGGTAATCGCAAATCGTGGTAGTCAAGCGACCTATGGTGTTAACGAAGTCATTGAAGGAACCCGTGTCAAATTGAAAGCGGTGTTCAATGATCGCGTTATTATTGATAACTCAGGGCGCGATGAAACCTTGATGTTGGATGGAATTGACTATCATAAACCGAGTGTGGCAACGCCTGAGCGCGTTGTTGCATCGAATGTGCGTGGTAATAACCCAGCGTCTGCAGAAGAGAAGTTGGATGACATTCGCGCCGCTATTGCCAGCAATCCGCAAGAAATCTTTAAATATGTACGCCTGTCGCAAGTGAAACGTGATGACAAAGTGCTTGGATACCGAGTGAGCCCTGGGCAATCTCCTGAGTTGTTTGAGTCGGTAGGGCTACAAGATGGCGATGTCGCAATCGCGTTAAACGGTCAGGATTTAACGGACCCGGACGCCATGAATAAGATTTTTCAGTCAGTCTCTGAGTTAACCGAAATGAACTTAACAGTCGAAAGAGACGGGCAATCCCATGACATTTATATCCAATTTTAGACAGACTGATGCATGAGCATGAGTTTAGGGAGTAAGACGTGAAGCATTGGTTAAACAAAACGACGTGGTTATTGATGGGTGGCTTGTTGTCATCGCCGTTAGCCATGGCAAACGATTTTAGTGCCAGCTTTAAAGGCACCGATATTCAAGAATTCATCAATATCGTGGGCCGTAATCTTGAAAAAACAATCATTGTTGATCCTTCCGTTCGGGGGAAGGTTGATGTCCGCAGCTATGACACGCTTAATGAAGAGCAATACTACAGCTTCTTTTTGAATGTATTGGAAGTGTATGGTTTTGCCGTGGTGGAAATGGACAACGGCGTGCTCAAAGTGATCAAGTCGAAAGATGCCAAAACGTCTGCGATTCCTGTCGTTGGTGATGAAGGAAAAGAGAACGGTGATAGCGTGATCACGCGCGTTGTTGCGGTGCGGAATGTTTCGGTACGAGAGCTTTCACCTTTGCTACGCCAGTTGATCGATAACGCAGGAGCGGGCAACGTAGTGCATTATGATCCGGCGAACATCATTTTGATTACAGGTCGTGCTGCGGTCGTCAACCGTTTAGCCGATATCATCAAACGAGTTGACCAAGCCGGTGACAAAGACATCGAGGTTGTGGAACTAAGTAATGCATCTGCCGCTGAAATGGTGCGTATTGTGGAGGCATTAAACAAAACTACGGATGCTAAAAATACCCCAGAGTTTTTGCAGCCTAAGCTGGTGGCCGATGATCGTACCAATTCGATTTTGATCTCAGGTGATCCTAAAGTCCGTGAACGCCTAAAGCGATTGATCACTCAGCTTGATGTTGAGATGGCAACAAGAGGCAATAACCGCGTCATTTATCTAAAGAATGCGAAAGCGGAAGATTTGGTTGATGTGCTGAAAGGAGTGTCTGACAACTTGCAGGCCGAAAAACAGTCTGGGCAAAAAACGGGGCAAAGTTCACAACGCACTGAAGTGATGATTTCAGCACATGCGCCGACCAATTCCTTAATTGTTACCGCTCCGCAAGACATTATGAAAGAGCTAGAAGATGTGGTTGCGCAGTTGGATATTCGTCGCGCTCAGGTATTGATTGAAGCGCTGATTGTTGAAATGGCTGAAGGGGATGGCATCAACTTAGGCGTGCAATGGGGCTCACTCGATAACGGCTCTGTGATTCAGTATGGCAACGCGGGCGCGCCAATCGGTAAGGTAATGATTGGTTTAGAAGAAGCCAAAGATAGCGTTGAGAAAAAACCGATTCGAGATAGCTCAACAGGCGAAATAAAATACTACGAAGAAACAACGAAGAAAGGGGATTACTCTACTTTGGCGTCAGCGCTCGGTGCGGTCAATGGTGCAGCCATGAGCTTAGTGATGGGCGACTGGACGGCCCTCATCAGCGCCGTGTCGAGTGACTCCAACTCGAACATCTTGTCATCACCGAGTATTACGGTGATGGATAATGAAGAAGCCTCCTTCATCGTGGGCGAAGAGGTACCTGTTTTAACAGGTTCGAGCGCGGGCGCAAATAACGATAATCCTTTCCAAACCGTAGAACGCAAAGAGGTCGGTATCAAGCTGAAAGTGGTACCACAAATCAACGAAGGCGACTCAGTTCAACTGAAAATTGAACAGGAGGTATCCAACGTATTAGGAGCGAATGGTGCCGTCGATGTCCGTTTTGCAAAGCGTCAATTAAACACATCGGTCATCATTCAAGACGGGCAAATGTTAGTGCTGGGAGGGTTGATTGATGAGCGCGCGGTCGAAAGTGAATCCAAAGTCCCACTATTAGGCGATATACCGGTTTTAGGCTATTTGTTCAAATCGACCAGTACCCAAGTTGAGAAGAAAAACCTGATGGTCTTTATTAAGCCGACCATCATTCGTGATGGCATGACGGCCGATGGCATCACTCAGCGTAAGTACAACTACATTCGTGCAGAGCAGCTCTATAACGCTGATCGCGGTTTGAAGTTGATGGCGAACGACAATATTCCTGTGCTGCCTAAGTTTGGTGATGAGCGCACCCATTCTGCGGAAGTACAAGCCTTCATCGAACAAATGGAAAAACAGCAATGACCGAAGTTTTGTCGCAACCTCACTACCGTCGTTTACCGTTTAGCTTTGCCAATCGTTTTAAATTGGTATTAGAGCAGGTAGAAGACAACGAGCTGCCGACGTTATTTTATGTCGCTCCGCTGGCTATCGAGTCATTGGTCGAAGTGAAACGAGTCGTGAAACAGCCGCTCAACTTGGTTGAAATTTCACTGGCCGAGTTTGAAAGTAAGTTAACCCAAGCTTACCAACGAGACTCGTCAGAAGCGCGACAATTAATGGAAGATATCGGTGCTGACAGTGATGATTTCTTCTCATTAGCCGAAGAGCTGCCGCAAAATGAAGATTTGTTAGAGTCAGAAAACGATGCGCCCATCATCAAATTGATCAACGCCATGCTTGGTGAAGCGATCAAAGAGGGTGCGTCGGATATTCATATTGAAACCTTTGAGAAAATCTTGTCGATTCGTTTTCGTGTCGATGGGGTACTGCGTGAAGTGTTAGCGCCGAGTCGTAAATTAGCGCCGTTGCTGGTTTCACGCGTCAAAGTAATGGCTAAGCTTGATATCGCTGAAAAACGTGTACCACAAGATGGACGCATTTCATTACGCATTGGCGGCCGAGCGGTCGATGTTCGCGTGTCAACCATGCCTTCGTCTCACGGTGAGCGTGTGGTGATGCGTTTGCTAGATAAAAACGCCACGCGCTTAGATCTGCACAGTCTAGGAATGACGGCCGCCAACCACGAAAGCTTCCGTCAATTAATCAAACGACCGCACGGCATTATTTTGGTGACGGGCCCAACCGGTTCAGGAAAATCGACTACCTTGTACGCTGGCCTGCAAGAACTCAACAGCAACGAGCGTAATATTTTAACCGTGGAAGACCCGATTGAGTTCGATATTGATGGTATCGGCCAAACTCAAGTCAATCCTAAAGTGGACATGACTTTTGCGCGAGGATTACGTGCTATTTTGCGTCAAGACCCGGATGTGGTCATGGTTGGGGAAATTCGTGATTTAGAAACCGCGCAGATTGCGGTGCAAGCGTCTTTAACCGGACACTTGGTGATGTCGACTTTGCATACCAATACCGCCATCGGTGCGATAACACGTTTGCGCGATATGGGAATTGAACCCTTTTTGATCTCATCATCGCTGCTTGGCGTATTGGCACAACGCTTAGTGCGTACCTTATGTCCAGATTGCAAAGAGGCCTACCAAGCAGACAATGAGCAGAAAAAACTGTTCAATTGTAAGAAAAAAGAGTCGCTGACACTGTATCGTCCGAAGGGCTGTGACAAATGCAATCACAAAGGGTATCGAGGCCGAACGGGTATACATGAATTGTTGCTGATTGATGATGAGGTACAAGCCTTAATTCATAGCGAAGCCGGAGAGCAAGCAATTGAAAAAGCGGTGCGGGCGAAAACACCGAGCATTCGTGATGACGGGCTCGATAAAGTGCTGAAAGGCATTACCTCACTTGAAGAAGTGATGCGAGTGACGAAGGAAGCATAATGGCGGCATTTGAATATAAAGCGCTCGACGCCAAAGGCAAACAAAAAAAGGGTGTTATTGAGGGGGACCATGCTCGGCAGGTTCGCCAGCGCTTAAAAGAGCAAGGGCTTATACCGATTGAACTCATTGAGACGCAAGCGAAAGCGGCTCAGCGTGAGCAATCGCCTTTGAGTTTTAAGCGCGGTATCAGTACACCGGATTTAGCGCTCATTACTCGCCAGTTATCCACTTTAGTGCAGTCAGGCATGCCATTAGAAGAGTGTTTGAAAGCGGTATCTGAACAATCGGAAAAGCCGCGTATTCGCACCATGTTGGCCGCTGTTCGTTCCAAAGTGACTGAGGGGTATACCTTGTCAGACAGCTTGGGTGATTATCCACATATCTTTGATGACCTGTTTCGTTCGATGGTTGAAGCGGGCGAAAAATCAGGCCATTTGGATTCGGTGCTTGAGCGTTTAGCGGACTATGCTGAGAATCGCCAAAAAATGCGTTCCAAGTTACAACAAGCGATGATTTATCCAGTGGTGTTGGTGGTGTTCGCGGTGTGTATTGTGGCTTTTTTACTGGCGGCTGTGGTGCCTAAAATCGTCGGACAATTTGTCCAAATGGGGCAAGAATTACCGAAGTCGACTCAATTTTTACTCTCCTCAAGTGATTTTATCCAGCATTGGGGTGTCCAATTGCTGGTGCTATTGGTGATCTTGATTTATCTCGTCCGATGGTTGTTAAGCAAGCCAAATTTGCGGTTGAAGTGGGATAAAAAAATCATCGGCATGCCGTTGATTGGCAAAATCACTCGCGGTCTCAATACTGCGCGTTTTGCGCGAACTTTGTCTATTTGTACCTCCAGTGCGATTCCTATTTTGGATGGGATGCGTGTGGCGGTGGATGTGATGTCCAATAAATACGTCAAGCAACAAGTATTGTTGGCGGCTGACAATGTTCGCGAAGGGTCGAGCTTGCGTAAAGCGCTTGAGCAAACCAAGTTATTTCCACCGATGATGCTGCATATGATCGCCAGTGGTGAACAAAGTGGTGAGCTCGAAAGTATGCTGACGCGCTCGGCCGATAACCAAGACGCGAGTTTTGAATCGACGGTCAACATCGCATTAGGTATTTTTACCCCGGCATTGATTGCATTGATGGCTGGGTTGGTACTGTTTATCGTGATGGCGACCTTGATGCCGATTTTAGAAATGAATAATTTAATGAGTCGTTGATCATGACTGAATTCTGCAATGATAACGACCAAACTATGTTGGAGATTGGAATGAGAATAAAAACAAATAAACAGTCGGGCTTTACTTTGCTTGAAGTGATGGTGGTTGTGGTTATTTTGGGTATTTTGGCGAGTTTTGTGGTGCCTAATTTGCTCGGTAATAAAGAAAAAGCTGACCAACAAAAAGCGATTACCGATATTGTCGCACTCGAAAATGCGTTGGATATGTATAAATTAGACAACAGCGTGTACCCAACGACAGATCAAGGCTTAGAAGCGCTAGTGACCAAGCCGTCGAATCCTGAGCCACGCAACTACCGCGATAACGGTTATATTCGCCGTTTGCCAAATGACCCTTGGGGCAACCCTTATCAATACTTAAGCCCTGGTGATAACGGTACGATTGATATCTTCACGCTAGGTGCTGATGGTCAAGAAGGTGGCGAAGGCGCCAGTGCCGACATAGGCAACTGGAACATGCAAGATTTCCAATAAGAGAGAGGGCGGCCTTAGCCGCCCCATTTATCTGATGCTATCTCAACGCGGTTTTACCCTACTCGAAATACTGCTGGTGCTCGTGCTGCTCTCGCTCAGTGCTGTGGCCGTTATATCGACGCTACCTAGCACGAACAACGATGATGCGAAACAGTACGCGATGAGCCTTTATCAGCGTCTACAACTGAGCAATGAAGAAGCCATTCTCAGTGGCAAAGATTTTGGTTTGCGGGTCGATGAAAAAAAATCGCATCTGGTTTTCCTATCGATGGAGGACAAGGGATGGCAGCCGCTAGAGAGCAAGAAAATGGCTTCACAGCTCCAACTGCCTGAGGGATTATCTCTCCAGTTTGAGCTGGGAGGAAGTGCATGGAAAAACGACGATCGACTCTTCAAACCGGGCAGTCTGTTTGATGACGATAAGTTTGCTGATGAAGGCGAGCAAAAAAAACAATTACCACCACAGGTGTTTATTTTATCGAGTGGTGAGCTGACCCCTTTTGTCCTGAGCATCCATCTTAATCAGCAAGATGCAGAGCAAGGCTGGCGAGTGGTAGTGAAAGAAAACGGGGAAATCACGCTGTTCGCTCCGGGAGATGCGATTGATGGGTAAACAAAAAGCGATGACGCTGTTAGAAGTCTTGGTGGCGCTGGCTATTTTTGCCACCGCTTCCATCAGTGTGATCCGTTCGGTCAGCCAACACATCAATACCGTGAGTTATTTGGAAGAAAAAGCGTTTGCCGCCATGGTGGTCGATAACCAGATGGCGCAAGTGATGCTTACTCCTCAAAACGTACAAGCGAAAAATGGCAGTGAAGTATTGGCGGGTCGAACCTGGTATTGGAAAGTCACTTTAGTACCCACTGCGGATAATTTATTGAAAGCTTTTGATGTCAGCGTAGCTAGTGAAAAAGAAGGATCACCTTTGGTGACAGTGAGAAGTTATGTCGCCAAATAAACAAAGCAAAGGCTTTACCTTGATTGAAGTGCTGGTGGCGATCGCGATTTTCGCCAGTTTGAGCGTCGGTGCTTACCAAGTATTGAACCAAGTCCAGCGCAGTAATGAAATTTCAGCCCAACGTAGCCAACGTTTGAACGAATTGCAGCGTGCCATGGTGTTAATGGATGGCGATTTTCGGCAGATGGCAACGCGTCAATTTCGCACCAATGGTGAAGAGCCAAGTCAACAGATGCTGATTTGGAAAGAGTACTTGCTCGACTCCGATCAAAAAGGAGTGCTGTTTGCACGCTTAGGTTGGCATAACCCACAGCAGCAATTTCCACGCGGGGAAGTCACTAAGGTCGGCTACCGAATTAAAGAGGGCGTGTTAGAGCGTATATGGTGGCGTTATCCTGATACTCCTGCAGGGCAAGAAGGGATCATCACGCCATTGTTACATGATGTTGAGTCACTATCGCTGCGCTTTTATAACCAAGATAAATGGAGTGAAGAGTGGAGTGATGCCTTGAAAATCCCACAGGCGGTGGCCGTGAAATTGGCGCTGAAAGATTATGGCGAGATTGAGCGTATCTACCTTACTGCTGGTGGTGGCATCAATTCGACCAATAAAGAGGCTGATAATAATGGCGCACCCTAATCGAGCCCAACGCGGTGTGGCGTTAATCGTTATCTTGCTGTTGTTGGCGATTATGGTATCGATTGCCGCAACCATGTCCGAACGTTTATTCACACAGTTTCAAAGAGCGAATAATCAAATTAGTTACCAGCAAGCCTATTGGTATAGTGTGGGTAGTGAAGCTTTAGCCAAAGTCGCTATCGAGCAGAGCTACAAAGACAACGAAACGATTAACTTAAGTCAACCTTGGGCGATGAAAGAGCAAACGTATCCATTGGATTACGGCACTCTGAAAGGGCGCATCCTTGATAAACAGGCTTGTTTTAACCTGAATGTACTCTCGAGGGCCAGACCTGCGGCAGGGAGTGTCGAAAAACCCTATTTAGTGCAAGTGTTGCAACGGTTATTGCAAGAGCTTGAGGTCGACAGCTATCAAGCCGAAGTGATTGCCGATTCGGCTTGGGAGTATATTGATGGCGATTCAGATGTGCAGTCCTCTTATGGCGTAGAAGACAGCCAGTATGAATCAATGTCTCCTGCTTATCTGGCGGCGAATAGTTTACTTGCGGATAGCAGTGAGTTGCGCGCGGTTCAGCAGGTGAGCGGTGATGTAATGAATAAAATAGCGCCTTATATCTGCACTCTCCCCACTGATGATTGGCGTTTGAATATCAATACCTTGGAACCCGATCATGCCAAGTTATTGGTGGCGATGTTCAGCCCGCACTTAAGTGAAGGGGATGCAAAAAACTTACTCGAGAGCCGACCATTTGATGGCTGGGCTTCGGTAGACAATTTTCTCGCAGAGGCCGCATTGGCTGCTGTGGAGAGCAAAGTGAAAGAAGAAGCGAAACAGTACCTAGCTGTCGATAGTGCTTATTTTGAACTGGATGCTCAAATCTTGGTTGATGACTCGCGAGTTCGTATTCGCAGTTTATTGTTTAGTGATAATAGAGAAACCGCAACGGTCATACGCCGTCGCTTTGGAGGGATCAGTGAGCGAGTTTCTGACCGTTCGGCTGAGTAGTCAACAAGACGCTGAAATACCTTGGCTGGTGTGGTCAACACAGCAGCAAGAAGTGATTGCCAGCGGTGAAATATCCGGATGGGAGCAGCTATCTCAGCTCTCTAGCTATGCAGCTGAACGCGCCACGATTGTGCTGCTTGCTGCCAGTGATTTAGTACTGACTGAGGTCGCGATTCCATCAGGGGCGGCTCGTCGCTTAGAGTCAATGTTGCCTTATCTAATCGAAGATGAGATCGCACAAGATGTGGATGAGCTGCATTTTTCAATTTTGCATAAAACCGCTTCCACTGCTTACGTTGTCGGGGTGGATCGTGCTTGGTTGCGTACCCGCTTAGATGAGCTCAAAGCCGCGGGTTTTGACGTGAAAAAGGTATTACCGGATGTGTTGGCTATCCCTGCATCAGAGGGGTTGTCGGCACTGCAGATCGGCCAAGAATGGTTAATCCGTAAAGGTGAGTATTTAGGGGTGAGCATTGAACCGCAGTGGTTAACGCTGTTTAGTGCTGCAGAGTGGGTCAAGCAAGATGGGCACTATTTACCACTTGAGGCGTATACCCCGCTCCCTGAGCTGACACTGGCTGAAGGACAACATTGGCAACAGGCCGAGCCTCATTTAGTCATGGCGCTGCTGACTCAGCAAGCGATAGCGAGCAAAGTGACTTTACTGACGGGAAGTTTTAAAACCAAGTCCTCGTTTTTGAAGCATTGGCAAGTATGGCAAAAATGCGCATTAGCGGCCGCGGTGTTGATTGTAATTTCAACCAGCCACCATCTTTTGCAAGCTGGGCACTACGAAGCGCAAGCCGATGCTTATCGAGCGGAGAGTGAACGTGTTTTTCGCGCGGTTTTCCCTGATAAACAGAAAATACCCACCATCAGTTACCTGAAAAGACTGATGAATGATGAAGCGGCTCGACTCTCTGGCGGTGAAGCCAATGGTTCGATGTTGGAGTGGTTGTCGAAGTTGCCCAGCAGTATCGGCAGCGTACCGAACATGCAGTTGCAAAGTGTTAAATATGATGGCAATCGGGGTGAAATTCGCCTTGAAGTTCAAAGTAATGATTTTGAAAGCTTTGAACAAGCGCGCCTTAAATTGGAAAAGCAGTTTGTGGTTGAGCAAGGGCAGTTAAACCGCTCGGGTTCTGTAGTTAATGGTACCTTCATACTGAAAAGCCAGTGAGGTTAGTGACATGAAAAATAGCCTGAGTGCACTTCAACAACGATGGGCGGCCTTTTCCCCTCGTGAACAGAAATTACTGTTAGGTGGTGTGTCGCTGTGTGTGGTTGCGATCATTTATTGGGGCATTTTAGCGCCACTTAATCAGAAAACCGAGCTTGCGCAAGCCCGGATTATCAGTGAAAGACAATTGCTTAATTGGGTGACGGATAAGGCCGATGCCATTACTCAATTGCGCGCACAAGGTGGTGGGGTGGCAACGACGCAACCGCTCAATCAAGTCATCTCATCAAGTGTGCAGCGTTTTCAAATTGAGCTTATTCGTATTCAACCGCGTGATGAAATGATGCAGGTTTGGATACAACCACTTCCTTTCTCTAAATTGGTGGATTGGCTTGCCTTTCTAAAAGAGCAGCAAGGTGTCGATGTCGAGTTTATGGACATCAATCGTGCTCAGCAAAGTGGCGTTGTCGAAGTAAAACGCTTACAACTGAAGCGAGGTGGTGAGTGAAAAAGAAATTGCTCTATAGCGGGTTCCTTGTAATGGTTTTTCTCATCAGTGTGGTCGCGCATATTCCTGCCTCCTTGGTGATGAATCAACTCTCCTCTTCCGAAGTCATGCGTGTCACTGGTGTTGACGGTACGGTGTGGTCTGGTAGTGCTCAACAACTGTTTTGGCAAGGGCAAAATGTCGGCGATCTCAACTGGGACATCCAAGTATCACAACTGCTGATGGCCAAGTTTGAAGTGGCGGTACGCTTTGGACGCGGTAGTGATATGGGAGTTCGTGGCAAAGGCAATCTTGGTCTGGGGTTTTCTGGCCCTTATGCGGACAAGGTTGTAGTTTCTGTCGCGGCTAATAAATTAGCGACGCTGTTTCCGCTGCCTGTACCAGTGACTTTTCAGGGGCAAGTCGAGTTGTCCCTGAACCATTACCGCTATGATAGCCCGTGGTGTGAATCTGCCGAAGGCTCACTTGCGTGGACTCATGGCCGAGTTGACTCACCTTTAGGAGAGCTCTCGCTTGGTCCGGTAGTGGCAGATCTGCAATGTCAAAGCAATCAGATGACATTGAACGGCCAGCAAAACAGTGATCAAATGAGCAGTGAGTTTGCCCTGCAGCTGCAACCAGATATGAGTTACAGTGCGAAAGCGTGGTTCAAACCTGAAGCGCAATTCCCACCCGAAATGGCGGAGCAATTACAGTGGATTGGAGCGCCAGACAACCAAGGTAAATATCAGTTTAATTATCAAGGCCAGCTTTGATTGGTTTTTTAACCGTAATCATTTCATACCCCAATAAAAATGCTGAGTCTATTGCTCAGCATTTTTATTGGTAATGGCCGTTATGGTTTGACTTGTAAAATGGTATTCCAAGGCAAATCGGCATCCCCTAATACAATAAAGTTGGGGTTTTCTAACGTTTCACGCTCATTGTAGGACAGCGGTTGCAGTTGCGTGTTGAGGATGCGTCCGCCCGCCTCTTCTACGATGCATTGCGTGGCTGCGGTATCCCATTCACCCGTTGGGCCGAGGCGCAAATAGCAGTCGACAGCACCTTCTGCGACTAAACACGCTTTCAGCGCTGCCGAGCCCAGCGGCACTAACTCATAATTCCATGCGCTGCTCATGCAACTTGTAATACGGTTAATATCTTGGCGGCGACTGATCGCAATCGCGATGGATTGCCCAACGGTTTCGTGCTTGTGTGTTTCAATACGCAAGCTTTCAGACATGTCGGGGATCTTCCATGCGCCTTTGCCTGCGTAGGCGTAGTAGGTCACGCCAGAAACGGGCCCATAGACGACGCCCATCACTGGTTGGTTTTCTTCGATCAGTGCGATAATGGTGGCAAAGTCACCACTGCGCGCAATAAACTCTTGCGTACCATCAAGCGGGTCAACCAACCAGTACCGCTGCCATTGGCTGCGTTTTTCTAGGCTAATGTCCGCCGCCTCTTCCGACAAAACAGGAATATCTGGCGTGAGTTCACTCAGTCGTTCGCAGATCAGTTTATGCGCAGCAAGATCGGCACTGGTGACAGGGGTGTGGTCACTTTTGGTGAACGCTTCGTAGTTTTTCTTTTCGTAGATATCGAGAATCAATTGCCCGGCAGAGCGAGCGATTTCAATTACGTCAGGCAGTAAGTAAGATAAATTATTGGCTGTTGGCATCATCAATCCTATAGCTCTACTTTGTTATTTTAGGCTGCGCAGAGCAAGCAGTAGTGCGGTAATGCTTCGGGCTTCACAGAAATCGAGGTGAGTCAGTAGCTCTTCTGCTTGGGCCAGAGGCCAGCGAATGACCTCTAAAGGTTCGGGTTCATCGCCTTCCATTACTTCTGAGTATAGATCTTGTGCTAAGAAGAGTGTCATTTTGCTCGAAAAGTAAGAGGGGGCAAGTACCACCTCTTTTAAGGGGGTTAAGGTGCTTGCGCCAAAACCAATTTCTTCTTTGAGTTCACGATTTGCTGCTTGTTGCGGGCTTTCTCCTTGGTCAATCAAACCCTTAGGGAATCCGAGCTCATAGCGTTCAGTGCCAGCGGCATACTCTCGAACCAGCAGTAAATCTCCTTGTGCCGTTACTGGCACCATCATAACTGCATGCCGGCCGCTCGGTTTCATTCGTTCATAGGTGCGCTGTTCGCCGTTAGAAAAGCGTAAATCTAATGATTCGATGGTAAACAGGGTCGATTGAGCTGCCGTTCTTTGGGCTAAAATTTCGGGCAGTTTTCTGGTTGGCATACACTAATTCCCGTAAGGCAAATGACTTTTCTAACTATATGAGAAAATGACCTTAATTGAAAAGGACTTGAGCGCGGCAAATGATTTTAAGTATAAAAAAGCCGAGAATCTCATCTCGGCTTCGTTTTCTGTAATCCACGCATCTAGCGAGTCACTAGTAGTAAGAGTGCTCACCACGATCGTGTTCAGTGGCATCGCGCACCGCGGTTAATTCGCCTTCAAATTGTTGAAGCAGTTCTTTTTCAATGCCTTCTTTGAGGGTGACATCGACCATTGAACAACCGTTACAGCCGCCACCAAAGGCGACAATCGCAATACCATCTTCGGTGATTTCAACCAAGCTGACATGGCCACCATGGCCAGCTAACTGCGGGTTGACTTGAGTTTGAATCGCATATTCCACACGTTCAATCAGGCTTGCGTCATCAGACACTTTACGCATCTTCGCATTCGGAGCTTTAAGTGTCAGTTGTGAACCCATTTTATCTGTGACGAAATCGATCTCTGCGTCTTCTAAAAACGGCAAGCTCAGTTCATCGACATACGCAGAAAAACCTTCAAAGGCAATTTCAGTATCAGTCGCTTCCACTGCCTCTGGTGGGCAGTAAGAGACGCCACACTCTGCATTTTGAGTGCCTGGATTGACTACAAAAACTCGGATGTTAGTACCATCAGGCTGTTGCCCAAGCAACTTGCCGAAATGGGTTTGGGCTGTTTCGGTAATAATAATAGAATTTGACACGACGAATACCTGAGTAAATTTATAGGTTATTACTTGCCATTCTACTCCTGAAACACGGCGGATCCAGTCCTTTTTACGCGCTAAATAAAACCGTGTTGGTTAATCTTTAGGTTCAGGAGTACGGCATATGCAGTAAATATCAATCCTTTCGACACCGACTTCAAGCAGTAATTGACAGATTTGCTGCACGGTACTGCCCGTGGTCACTACATCGTCAACAAGTGCAATGTGCTTGTGCGTGGGGAGGTGCCGTAGTGTGAATGCATGTTTGAGATTTTGTTTGCGCTGTAATTTAGAAAGCCCTTGCTGCTGGGGCGTTGCGCGATTGCGTTTGATCAACTGGTTATCGCAGCTAGCCCCCAGTTGTTGACTTAATTGAGAGGCAAGTAGTGCACTTTGATTGAATCCGCGTTTTAAGCGCCGTTGCCAGTGCAACGGAACGCTAGTAATGAGCGGGGCGGGAGTGTCGATACGTGGCGTCAGTAAGGCACTCAAATGGCGAGATTGCCAAAATTGACCTTCATATTTGAGTTGATGAATGGTGTGACTGAGCGGAAAAATGTAGTCGCCGACACAGTATAGGCGTTGCCAAGGCGGAGGATTTGCTAAACATTGCCCGCATTGAGGCACGGTAATAAGCGTTGGCAGGCCGCACTGTTGGCAGCGAGGTTGCGGTGAAAAATAGGTTAGGCAGGTCTTACACCAAGCCCCAGTTTGGTGAGTTTCAATCGGTAAACGACACAGTAGACACTGACGGCTTACCAAGCGAGTGATGGTTTTTTGAACCCAATGCGATAACATAACTCAACCAAAGCTGTGAAACGAAGTATGGTTATACTCTTGCAACTTGAATCAGTCTTTGTGTTGACCGTGATTTCAAGTCAGTGAGTGTATGATCGGTATTTTTTCAGCGAAGAAGTGTGAATTTAGTGGGAGAATTTGTGAGCATGGCCACAGCGTTATATTGGCAAGCCTCAGGCGAGGGCGATGATCTTGTCTTGGTGCACGGTTGGGGGATGAATGGTGCAGTATGGCAGCAAGCGGTCGATGTGCTTAAAGGACATTTTCGTGTGCACGTGGTTGATTTGCCTGGTTATGGTCACAGCGCTGCTAGCCACGCCGCTGATCTAGAAGAGATCGCGCAAGCGCTAATCATGCAAGCACCTAAACAAGCCATTTGGGTCGGTTGGTCTTTGGGTGGGTTAGTGGCGACTCATATGGCACTGCATCACCCAAGTTATGTGAGCAAATTGGTCACTGTGGCGAGCTCTCCCAAATTTGCGGCACAGAAACCGTGGCGTGGCATTCTCCCTCAAGTGCTCAGTGCCTTTACTGAACAGTTAATGGACGATTTTCAGGCTACTGTTGAGCGCTTTATGGCGCTGCAAGCGATGGGCAGCCCTCAGGCAAAGCAAGATGTCAAATACCTAAAACAAGCGGTGTTATCACGGCCCGCGCCGAACCCACAATCATTGTTAGCGGGTTTGGTCATGTTGGCGGAGGTGGATTTGCGCCAGCCGTTGACAGCACTCTCGATTCCCATGCTTCGTCTATATGGTCGGCTTGATGGTTTGGTGCCGGTTAAGGTGGCGCAAGAGTTGCAAAAAACCTTGCCCAATAGCGAGCAGTACATTTTTGGCAATTCCTCCCACGCACCGTTCATCACTGAACTGGACGATTTTTGCCAGCAGCTCATCGCCTTTGCACGTTAAGGCATTGATACTCATGCAATGTCTTTCTACTTAAAGCTACAGCTTTGTTGGCTCACCTCAATCACATCGTTGATCTCTCTCATGGGGATTCACCCGTTTGCTGTCTTTATCTGTAGCGTCCTGAAACGTCAAGCCGTTGGGTACAAATGTTAAATTAAAAATAAATTTGCTAAAAGTTTGAGCAATCTGGTCGATATAAAGTCTAACCCAGTAGTGCTGAGCGAAAGCAGGTCTATCGGGGCGGGCGATACTGAGGAGGTTTCGGCTATGATGGTGTCACCAACGAACGTAAGTGTGCCACTTATCGCCCCATCGGTTAATGTGCAAACGGAACAGGCCGCGCGTGACAATCGGATCCGCGCCCCTGTGATGCCAACCGTCGAACTGGCTAAAACCAACGCTGAGCGTAAGGTAAAGGCGGATGATAAAAGACGAAAACAGTCGTCATGGGACCCTTCAGAGCACCCAAGCTATGAGGTTGGCACCGAATACGAAACATCGACTTCTTATCAAGAGGAGCAGAAAAGCGAGCTCGAAAGGCTGTTTGACTTGCTCGCTCTCGCCACCTACAGCAAGGATCAAGGTAAAAGCTATACGATGCGGTTTAGGTTACCTAAACACATTATTGATGCTGCGATAACCGAAGGCAAAATGGCGCGCCGGCGAACTGTAATTAAGTACTATTATGGTCACGCGGTTGCACCCAATACGCCTTCTGAAGTGATTGCGGTGTTGTAGGTCGATGAATGCGACTTATCGCGATAAATAAAATCCCCACTTAGGCATTGGCCGCAGTGGGGATTTGTGTTTTTTGCGGCTCTGGTATGAGCGACGTGGTTAGGTGCTTTTCACTGTGATTCGTTTATCCAGTAAGTTACGCATCGCCGCTATTTTTTCGCTTTAGCAAAGGCGGCGGCGAAAGCTCCACCCATTGCCGCGTTTTGTTGTGGCTCTTCACGACGGCGTTGCGGTTGGCCACCGTTTTGATGCGAACGCGTGTTGCCACTTGTAGAGCCAGAGCGTTGGCTGCGGTTATCTTGCCCCGGCTCATCGTTTAAGCGCATCGAGAGAGCAATGCGTTTTCGCTGCACATCGACTTCCATCACTTTAACTTTGACGATATCGCCCGCTTTCACCACTTCACGCGGGTCGGCAATGAAACGATCAGTCAATGCAGAGATATGCACTAAGCCATCTTGGTGAACGCCAATGTCGACAAAAGCACCAAAGTTGGCCACATTCGATACCACGCCTTCCAAAATCATCCCAATTTCCAGATCTTTCATTTCAGTCACGCCGTCAGCAAAGGTCGCGGTCTTAAACTCAGGGCGTGGATCGCGGCCCGGTTTATCGAGCTCTTTGATGATGTCAGTGACAGTCGGTAGGCCAAAATGCTCGTCGGTGTAATCGACGGCGTGTAAATTGCGCAAAAATTCACTATTGCCGATCAGTGCTTTGATCTCTTTGCTGTTTTTTTCGGCGATGGCTTTCACCACTGGATACGCTTCTGGGTGAACCGAAGAGGCATCGAGTGGATTTTTTCCATCCATAATGCGTAAGAAGCCCGCACATTGCTCAAATGCTTTTGGCCCTAAGCGCGCGACTTTTTTCAGTGTAGCGCGTGAGGCGAAGCGTCCATTTTCATCCCGATAATCAACGATGTTTTGCGCCAGTGCGTTAGACAAGCCAGCCACGCGTGTTAACAGCGCGGCAGAGGCGGTATTCACATCCACGCCCACTGCGTTGACGCAGTCTTCAACAATCGCATCTAAGCGTTTGGCGAGCATCGACTGGCTGACATCGTGTTGGTATTGGCCCACACCGATCGATTTCGGATCGATTTTCACCAGCTCGGCAAGTGGATCTTGCAGGCGGCGAGCAATCGACACCGCGCCGCGTAGCGACACATCCATATTGGGAAACTCTTTGGCCGCCAACTCAGAGGCTGAGTAGACCGATGCCCCCGCTTCGCTAACAATGATTTTCTGCACTTTCAGGTTGCCGCGCTTAATGACATCGGCGACAAAAGTATCGGTTTCGCGCGATGCGGTACCGTTGCCAATCGCAATCAAATCGACGTTAAATTGGCGTACCAACTGCTCAACAATTTTCGCTGATTTGTCATGTTGGTTATGCGGTTGATGCGGATAAATCGTCTCGGTCGCCAGTACTTTACCCGTGGCGTCCACTACCGCAATTTTCGAACCCGTTCGCAAACCAGGATCCAAGCCGAGAGTGGCGCGTGGGCCAGCCGGTGCGGCCATCAACAAATCTTTTAAGTTGGTGGCAAACACTTCAATCGCTTCGATTTCGGCACGCTCTTTCATTGCGCCCATTAGTTCGGTTTCCATGTGCATTGACACTTTAATGCGCCACGCCCAACTGATCACTTGTTTGCGCCACCCATCGGCAGGGGCGCTGCTTAAGTGAATGCCATAGTGTTGTGCAATCAGCGTTTCGCAATACGATTGGCGCACGCCCTCTTCTTGCTCTGGGTCGGCATTCATGCTCAAGCTTAAAAAGCCTTCATTGCGGCCGCGAAGCATGGCCAATGCGCGGTGTGAAGGCACTTTACTGAGCGTTTCATTATGCGCGAAGTAATCTTTAAATTTCTCCCCTGCTTGCTCTTTGCCTTCGACCACGCGAGAGACCAATTCGGCACTGCGCGTCAAATGGCGGCGCACTTTGTCCAGCAGGTTGGCATCTTCAGCAATGCGTTCCATGATAATGGCGCGTGCACCGTCCAGTGCTGCTTTGATATCACTGATCCCTTTCTCGGTGTTCACATAGTGTGCGGCCTCGGTTTCAGGGTCGGTTTGCGCTTCATTCCACAGCTTGTCTGCCAGGGGTTCAAGCCCTGCTTCAATCGCAATTTGACCTTTAGTACGACGCTTAGGTTTGTAGGGCAAATAGAGATCTTCAAGGCGAGTTTTACTATCTGCTTGGTTGATCTCTTGTGCTAGCTCAGCGCTGAGCTTGCCTTGTTCTTGAATCGATTTCAGAATGGTTTGGCGGCGATCATCGAGTTCGCGCAGATAGGATAAACGGCTGTCTAAGGTACGCAGTTGGGTGTCGTCTAGCCCACCCGTGACCTCTTTACGGTAACGGGCGATAAAAGGAACGGTGTTTCCGTCATCAATAAGTGTGACAGTCGCTGTCACTTGCTCAAGACGCACATTTAGCTCTTGTGCGATCAATTTGCAGATAGCTTGGCTCATCCGTGGTTTCTCTTTTGTAGTTCAGTAGCACCACCACTCAGGGTGGTTTGAATAAGGTAACTATTGGGGCACGTTAGACTTATTTCTAGTCTAACGGCGCGCTGTTATGAGATTAGTGAGATAACCTTCTACCCGATTGTGCCAAAGAGGTCACGTAACGCGTGTGATTTTGATGTCATTTTTCAGCGTTGGCAGCGCTAAAACCGAAGATGAGTTTGGTGGCTAAAGATAAGCTCAGTCAGTTGGTGCCGAGCGAAAATGACAGTATAGTAGCAAGCCATCGTGATGAATGTATAACCCGCGGCTACCTTGAATGTGCGGCAGTGTGTAATGGGAAAAGATCTTGAAGACCAAACTGATTACCCGTGAGGGCTACAATAAATTAAAGGCAGAGCATGACCATCTTTGGCATGAAAAACGGCCAGAAATTACCAAAATAGTCACTTGGGCTGCTGGCCTCGGGGATCGCTCTGAAAACGCAGACTACACCTTTAATAAGCGTTTACTGCGCCAAATTGATCGCCGAATTCGTTTTTTGAGAAAATTTTTACCGGAAGTGACGATAGTTGATTATTCGCCTCAACAAGAGGGGAAAGTGTTTTTCGGAGCTTGGGTGGAAATTGAAAATGAAGCGGGTGATGTAAAGCGCTTTCGCATTGTGGGCCCAGAAGAGATTTACGGTGACGCGAAAGATTACATCTCCATCGATTCACCGATGGCGCGTGCTCTGCTGAAAAAAGAGGTTGATGACGAGGTGCAAGTGCCCACGCCCACCGGTATCAAAGAGTGGTTTATTAACTCGATTGAGTATGAAAAAGGGCAGTGAACGGAGTATTCGGTTATCCAAGATATTCCTCGGTCGCTCATTTTTCTCACCTCACTTGCTTCGCAACGCCTCTAACGGCTTTTTCAACACGGCGGGTAGCGAGTAGAGCAGCAGTAGCCGTAGGGCGTGGTTGATCATCACAAACGCGGGTTCCATGCCCAGCAGTAGGGCGACGGCGGTCATCGCTTCTACACTGCCGGGGACCCAAGCTAGAAGTAATACCACCCAAGATTTATCCAGCAGTAACGCAAATAAGCCAGACACGGCGACGGCGACCAGCAGACCAATCAGTGTAACCATCACACCCGCGCGCGAATAAGCCATGGCTTCGCGCAATGTGGTATCGGCAAGGCGTGCGCCAATCAAAATGCCCAGCAGTGCGGTGGCGAATACTACCATCCATGTTGGAAGTTGTAGCGCAATGCCTGTCGAAAAACTATTGAAACTGGCCGTGACCAGCAGTGCCGCCAACATATATGGCGCGGGAATGCCGAGCAAGGTCGAGCCTTTGCCCAGCAGTAGACTAAGCAGCGCAAGCGCAAAGAAAATCAACCACGCGTAAATCGTTAAACTGCTCTCAACGGGGACAACGTCGGGCGTGCTATTGGAGATAAAAAGAGCCAGTAAAGTGAGGATCATCAAGCGCACCGAGTGCGAATAAACCACTTTGGTTGAAGGAGTCTGGCTTGATTCGCTGATCACCAAAATCGCTGCCATCGCGCCCGGTACCGCACCGAGTAGAGATTCAAACGGTGACCAACCTTCTTTTTTGCGGAGCCAAAGAAAGCTGCTGGCGATCTGCAAGCTTAAGCAGCAAACCAAACCGATAATCACCGGTAGGGTTAAGGTTTCGCCCAATTGACTTAAACTGATGGTTGCCCCAACGCTGATGCCTAGCACAATTTGCACCGTCAACAATAACCCGTTAGGAACGCGAATGGATAAGAGGCGTTTTTTATGCAGCACAATGACTAAAGCTGCGGCAATAAACATTTCAGAAAGCGGAATGGCGAGCAGGCTTCCCACACTCGCCGCAACAGCTGCGATCACCACAATGTGAATAAACAGAGTAAAAGAAGCTCTTTCGAACATTATGCCTTTCCTTAATAAATTGTGCAGCGTAAATGCCATCGTTCCTCTAGCACTTCACGTTGTAGTGCTTGCGTTTGGCTTTCTCCCGTATCGATATGACCGTCGGGGATGATGGTTTAGGCCATCGCAGGGTTTAAACGTGTCCAACTTACTAACAATAATGCAGCGAATGCCAACCACACCAAAGTGGCACATACCAGTGTACTGGTGAGAGGTAGCCAATAACTGAAGTAGTATACTGCCAACAGATATGCCGCATACGGGATAAGCGAGTAAAGGCCAAACAACGCGGTGGTGCGCAGGTCTTCCAACGTGCGTTCGGTGCCGACAATGTAATGCGCAATCAGAGCGAAGGTAGGAAACAGCGGTACAAGACCAGCAATAAAAAAGCTTTTGCTTTTGGAGAGCAGGGCGATGATCAACACGGCAAGCGCACCAAGCAGGCACTTGAAAAACAGAGCTGCCATGACATTTCCTTTTGTCAGAATAGATTAAGTGTTGCTCACTATAAATCACTGACAGGTTAACTAGAAATGTTCATTGATGGGTTTGTTATTTTCTATGCAACATTTCTTCAAATCCAAGTAAAATGGCCGCCACTCTTTTTATTCGGCGGCGTGTTGTATCATGCGGCTTGGTTGGGCAAAGATGAAATTAGGAAAACGGCTCACGCAACTAGTACAGCAGATCAACCGTCACTACGATCATATTTGGGATTGCTGCTGCGATCACGGTTTGCTTGGCGCGGCGTTACTGAAGCGCTGTCCAAATAGTGTGGTGCATTTTGTAGATATTGTGCCAGCGTTGATTGAAAAGGTGACGCTTGATTTAACGCGCTATTTCCCTGCAACGGCGGCGTTACCGCGCTGGCGTACACATTGCATGGATGTGCGCGATTTGCCGCTTGATAGCCATTCTGGCTCGCATCTACTGATCATCGCTGGGGTTGGCGGTGATTTAATGAGTGAATTCATTGCCGCGCTGGTTGAGCGTTATCCGCATCGCTCGTTCGATTTTCTGCTTTGTCCTGTGCATCACGGCTACACCTTACGTGAACAGTTGATGACACTGGGCGCGAGATTACAACAGGAACAACTGGTGGAAGAGAATCGGCGTATCTACGAGCTGCTGGACGTGCAGATTCATCCGCCTGCAGTACGAGGCAAAGAACCAAAATTACCACCCCTTAGTTTGGTCGGTGAATCGATCTGGCAAGTGGACAATGATGAGCAAAAAATGATTGCCCAGCGTTATCTGACGCAATTGCAACAGCATTATCAGCGTAAAGCGCAAGGCGGCGATGTTAGCGCGCAAAAGTGTTGGCAAGCCTATCAGCCGATTAATATCACTTGTCATGGAAATTTTAGCGATGGAAATAGTTCAATAGGCGGAGAATATGAAAGCACTCAATGATCTGAACTTGTTTGTCGAAACCGCACGCCAAGGCAGTTTTTCTAAGGCGGCCAACAGCGTATCGCTGACCACGGCCGCGGTCAGTGCCGCCATTCGCCGCTTAGAAGAGCAGGTGCAGTTTCCGCTCTTTGTCCGCTCGACACGTCATATGCGCTTAACCCAAGAGGGGGAGATTTTCCTCGCCAAAACTCAGACAGCCCTTGCCACGTTGCAAGAAGGGCTCGATCAGATAGCATGCGCGCGCGGTCAACTAGCGGGGAAGCTGCACCTCAGTGCCCCTTCGGATTTGGGGCGCAATTTACTGCTGGATTGGATCGATGAATTTATTGCCTTGCACCCGAACGTCATCGTTAAACTGGATCTCTCTGATCGCTTAGCGGATATGTATGCTCACCCGATGGATATTGCGATTCGTTATGGCCATCCTGCTGATTCCAATTTGGTTACGATGCCGCTGTGTGAATCAAACGAGCGCGTGTTGTGCGCCTCGCCAGAATATTTGGCGACGCATCCACCTATCCTCCATCCTGACGATCTGCAACATCACAATTGTCTTTGTTATATGCTGGCCGACACGCTGCATAATAAGTGGGTTTTGAGCCGAGAGGGCGAAACGCAGAGTGTGGTAGTGCAAGGAAACCCCGCATGCAACGATGGTGACGTGGTACATCGATTGGCTGTTAAAGGCAAAGGCATTGCCAATAAGTCATTAATGGATATCAGTCAGGATATTATTGATGGGCGCTTAGTACGCATTTTACCGCAATGGGAAAGTGGGCCAGTGCCAATTTATATCGTGTGCGCAGACCGACGTTTGATCACCCCAACCATTCGCGCTTTTCAGGAATTTATTCGTGGAAAAGGCTGCCAGCAACGACAAGCGGTACTGACAGCCATCAAACAGCGTGAGGGTTAATCCCGCATTAGCCAACAAACGTTAGCGGGCGGATTTGTAGGTATTCCAATGCCTCTTGCTCGCTAAGCTGTTGTTGAAAGTGCTGAAAATGCGCACTCTGCTGGTGTTGTTGCAAGCTCTCCTCTGAGCACCAAATCTCCTGCATCAAGAATAACCCGTCAATCGAGTTATCACGATAGAGCTCATATTGGCAGCAGCCGGTTTCGTTGCGGCTCGGTTCAAGCAGCGCTTCAAGCATAGCTTGCACTCGCTCTATTGAGTCGGGAAGGGCTTTGATTTCGGCTAATAAGTGGATCATGGCTTATAACTCAGTAAAGACGGTTTGCTCTGGCCAGCGAGATTTCGGCAGCTTGGCGTTGAAATCTTCTTCGCTGTGGTAACCGAGCGGTACAATCACTAAGCTGGTGACCCCTTTTTCAGTCAGGCCAAACTCTTGGTTGAGCACCTCGGCATCAAACCCTTCAATGGGGACTGCATCAATGCCCATCGCAGCCGCTCCGAGCAGCAGTGTTCCAACATTTAAATAAACTTGTTTTTGCATCCAGTGTTCGGCGTCATTGAGCGTTTCTCGATGCAAGTTAACAAAATAGCTGCGTCCGCCGTGCATGCCTGTTTTCGCTTCTTCATTGGCAAAGCGGCCATCTTTCTCTTCGTTTTCCAGCAGCGTCAATAAGTAGTTATCATCAATATCGGTTTTGGCGCAAAACACCATCACGTGAGACGCATCCAAAATTTTGCGTTCGTTAAAGGAAAATTGACCTTGCGCCGCTTTGGCGATACGCGTTTTGCCTTCCTCGCTAGCCGCCAAAATAAAATGCCAAGGCTGCGAATTGACGCTAGAGGCGCTCATGCGCACCAGTTCTTTAATATCAGCGACTTGCTGTTCAGTCAGTTTACGGTTGGTGTCAAACGCTTTGGTGGAATAGCGCGCTTGCGATGCTTGAACAATATTCATTTTTCCCTCCTAGGGAAGATAACATTCGAGATGGCGCTAAGATAACGGACTGAGTCCAAACAAGAAACCGCCTCTTGCTTAATTCATTTTCAAAAAAAATTTGATAATCCGAATTTGAAAACGCTCTAGCTTGCGGAAAAAGTTAGCACTATCTCATGATATTTCTGAATTAGCGCATACACTTAATGTGTACGGTAGATCATCATTAAGGGATATGGTCACTCACTAAGCGTTAATGATTGTCTAATATATTCAAAAGGTTGCTTTGGCCGGAGAGTATGCATGACTGAGTGTAAGTGCATTTGTTGGTTTATTCTCTTTTCTCTTCCCATCCCCTCGGCGTGGGCGGATATTGACTACGGGCCTGCGCAAAGCTATGTACAATCGCCACTGCATACCAATAGCCTTTCTGCACAACTTCGCTCCGGCTTTTCGATGCAAGAGGAAGAAGTGGAGCTCTACACCAGCGCGACTATCGCCAGCATTTGGGCGATCACTCCCCACTATAGTTTGGATTATTACCAGAATCAGCTTGCAATGGGCGGTAAATGGCAGCTCTCTTCTAAGTGGCAGGCTGAGCTTAATTATCGTTGGAACTTTGCTGCCAATAATCATTTAGATGGCTTAACCATTGCTTTTCATGATGGGTTTGGCATTGATCAAAACGGGCGTGAGGATGTCGATAACGATCGCTTCATCATTCAAATGCCAGAGTACGGCATTGATCAGGAAGCGTTCCGAGGCGAGACATTGAGCCGTGCGTTGACCAGTTATTTACAGTACCAGCTGGTGGATAAGTCTCATCACGGTTTGTCATTGGGAGTTTCACTCTATTACAACGATCCACACCATGGAATATTCAACCTATCCGAGTTTGAACAAGCGGTGCAGCTTAATTATGGCTACCGAAGAGGTAAGCATGCACTTGATACGCTGTTGGCTATCACCTTTCGCAACCCGACCAATGTACCAGGCCAAACACAGTATCATTCGAGCACTTGGTCGATGGGTACCAGTTATCGATATCAGTGGTTAGAACGCCATTATCTGATTGGGCAGGTCTCATTCTATCAAGGCCTTTCAACGGGGGAGGATGACTTTTCTAAACCATCGACCGAGTTTATTTTGGGGTATCGTTATCAAATGAGCCATTCAGCGATTGAAATTACTGTGGTCGAAAATATGTTTAATGCCAACAACAGCACCGATATTGCCTTTGGTTTAGGCTATCGCTATCGTTTTGGCCGCTTTGATAAAGAGTCGAACTGACAAACGATGTCATCCATGAAAGTTGCCACCTAATGTGCTCGAAACTGTGCACAGTTACTTAGGAAGAAGTGTAGAACATTGCAATAAATAGAATTTAGTTGAGTACTTTACCGATTCTCAAACTCAAACAGTAAAATATTGAATGAGAAATATTTTACTGTTTGTCCATCTTATTTATAAAGCTAGTATTATTGACTAGCTTTTCCGTAATTTAAGTTGCTCGCTCTTTTAACCGTTGGCGATATATGGTGAAGTTTGTTATTACTCACCATTATCTTCTTTGATTATCATTTTTAATGTATTGATGCATTAGTGTTATGATAATAATGTAGTTATCCTTTGTATTTTAGTTACTGAATCTATTCATTATTATTATGCCCGGTATTATTCAGTTTTTTTCATTTCGAGTAATAAGTATCTCGTGCTAAATATAGGCATAAATCGAATGCCCTTATTGTGAATGCCCTTCTTATTGTGGTTGTGCCGTTGCCGTATCTGTTACGTGCGCCTTACTTAAATCATCTTTATCCCAAAGGATAAATAAATGAAAAAAATAAATAAAATAACTGCCGTTCTGGCAAGTGTGATGTTCAGCGGATATTTGTATGCTGCTGACAGCAATTCAATAGTTACTTTTATACCAGGTGAAACTAAGGTTCATAATGGAGATCTGGTTTCTTATAATGGAGAATGTTTTATTGCCAAAAATAATCCTGGTGTGTGGGAAACTCCTAATGCTAGCTCTTGGTTTTGGGATACTGCTGCCTGTTCAGGAGAACCTGAACCAGAACCTGATTTAGGCGATATCATTCCTTTTATTCCGGGTGAAACTCAAGTTGAAAATGGTCAAGTTGTTTCTTATAACGATCAGTGCTTTATTGCAGAAAATAGCCCTGGTGTATGGGAAACTCCGAATGAGGACTCTTGGTTTTGGCAGGTGACTGAGTGTTCTGATCAGCCAGCCATCCCTGACGAAACCGAATTATCGATTCTTACCCCTGTATCAGGCCAACTGGTAACGGCGGGTGACGAGACGGCCATTCAAGTTAGTATTGAAGGCGAATTAGCCGCAAAAGTGGAATTTTGGGTGAACAGTCAGAACCTAGGTCTGCAAAACATCGATCAAAGTCAAACAAACTACTCTCAGAGTTGGACACCCGATGCTGCTGGTAGCGCGACGATTAAGGTGTTGGTGCTTGATAAAAGTAATCAGGTCATTAAGTGTCTGTTACAATCGAAGCCAATGTGACAGAAGATTTTACAGCTCCAGCGGTGAGTTTCATCACCCCCGTAAACGGGGCGATGGTTCAGCCTACTGAGAAGGTTTCGGTTTCTGTTCGTGCAACAGACGTGGATAATGACTTATCCACGCTGGTTGTGCAGGCTAATGGCCAAGCTATTTGTACTTTTAATGCCGACGAGGCCAATGAGGTGGATAGTTTTGATTGTGATTGGTCGCCAATTCAAGCTGGTGACGTCACTTTAAATGCGATCGCCACCGATGCTCAGAATCTTTTTTCTAGCGCGAGTGTTCGTCTTACGGTTGCAGAGGATCCAGTTGATCCACCTGTCACTCCACCAGATGAGCTCTGCGCGGAGTTTAATGTTTATCCAAATTGGACAAGCGGTGATCATGCCAATCAGGGCGACATTATGGTGCATAACAATATTGCTTATTCTGCAGCGCATTGGACACAAACCTTGCCAGGTAGCGACGGCTCATGGTCTTTGCATCTTAATTGTGATGGTTCAGAGCCTGGTACTGCGCCACTGCTTTCACTACCAAACCCAATGGATCCTGTGCGTTTAGAAGTGGCAGGCTGGCCAAATACGTTTGTGGTTGCCAGCCCATCAACTAATGCACCGAAGACACTGATAATTGAAGCGAGCAATCGTGAGGAATTAGCGGATGTTGAGCAATTAACGCAAGCGTTTGTCTCTATCATCAATCAAGCTGAGCAGGCAGACACAGCATCAATCATCATCACCAGCGATGTGTTGGACCTTGCAACACAAGATCAAGGCGAGTTCTTTGGCTCCGTTGCGGTTAAAGAAGCCCTCACGAGTGCGGTCAATTCCACTGGAACGGACAACCGAATCGATATGGATGCGATTCAAGCCTTGAGCGATGATGTCAAAGGTTGGGCTCAAGCTCACCATCTTATTCTCTCAACATTAGCACCAAACGCCCCTTTCGGCTGGACTCTTAGCATTGGTGATTTTGCCTACGGTAGTCATTCAGGTCGACAGTCAGTTTGGGACAGTGCATCAGGCGATACAGCAGAATTACTCGACAAGTTTGAGCTGTACAACGCTGAAGTGGCGACGAAAGCAGACTTTGTTGCGTTTACTAAATCCAGCGTAACAGAGGCCTTATCAGCTGAGCAGTGGCACAACGCGTTAGAGTACGTGAAGCAGGTGACAGACTACATTAAGACGCCAGCAATGTTGACGAACATGCCAACAGAGCAAGCAGCTAACTACTTCATGGGCCAAGGTGAAAGTAAACCTCAACTGCGGAAAGCGGCATTTAGTAACGTGTTTGCACTGCAATTTGATAAAGACAGTGAAGCGCTAACGGCAAAAATTGAGCGTTACCAAGAGGCGAAGGTACCCCTGTACTACGTTGGTGAAGAGCTAGAAAACGGTTCTTTGACTCGTATCGAAGCATTGAACCAACAGTTAGCTGACGCTGAAAATGCGATGGATAACGAAGCGTTCCTATATGAAACGCCAAGTAATGGTTGGGTGCCATCAACGGTGTACAAATGGAATGACTTCCTAGACGGTCTGAATGCGATGCACAACATTGGCGTTGCAGGCAACAAGTTCTGGTTGATGGATGAGAATGTTGATGATGCAACCAACATCACATACGCCAAAGTCGCGATTGCCGCATTCCTTGCACAAAGTATGCAGGAAACTATCCGTTATAACGCCTGTGACGAAAATAATTGGTCTGAAACCAAATACGGTGCGCCTGCAGACTATCCCATGTCGGCCAGTTGTGGTCAGCTTGGTCAGAAATACGCAGACTACGGTGTCAACCCAGCATCGGGCTTAGACCATGCGTATTCCTGCCCGCGTGATAATAAAATGGAAATGAGCGCGCTAACACATGCGAAATGGTACGGTGCACCAGCGCCAGTTTTTGCCGCCCCTGATGCGGTACTAGAAGAGCGCGGTCTCTTGGTCAACGGGGCAGTAGGACGTTGGACTAACAACGGCCACTGTAACGATGTTCCAGAAAACGTAGATACGTCTAAGCAAGTTTGGGAGCGTGACGAGTGTAAGACTTACGTTGGTCAAAAAGCAGGTAAGTTCATTTGGGACGGCAGCAGCCAAGAAAGCGTAGAGGGCTGTGGCTGGTGGGGGCGCGGTGTTATCCAAACCACCGGGCGTCAAAACTTTGGTACGCTCAACCACTACTTAGGACGTTCACATGTTGACCCTGAAACGATTGGCCAAACCATTGATGGTGTAACCGTTGAAGCGCCGCCCGAAAATCCACTATATGCTGAAATGGATTTTTGCTCCAACCCCGGTCTGATTTGTAGCTCTGAAGAGAACAAAGAAATTAAATGGATTGCTGGTTTGTTCTACTGGGTAACCTCAGTGCAGGCGTATTCGAATGAAGGTGGGCAATACGCAGATTGGAATTACTACAACGAGCTGAAAAAGTACGTTGAGAGTGGTCTAAAAGGGTCAGCGTTTATTGATGACGTGTCAGGTATTGTTAACCGTGGTTGCCCAGATTCAACCTGCTCTACGGGCGAGGTACATAACTTGGCGGAGCGTAGAGCGAACTTTAAGTTAGTATTAGAAAAGTTGGGTCTTAATCCACAATAACTATTGTAGCCTCAATGGTGACAAATATCGGAGGTTTTTAATCTCCGTAGATAAACTAAAACTGCCCCAGAATGATTTCTGGGGCTTCATTATATTTAAGAGCGGTTCAGTGCGTAAGCCTCTAACTCATCCATTGAAGCGCGTGCGAAATGTAGTAACTCACTCACTCCCCTTCGTTACACCATCGACTCAACTTATGATACCAACGTTGTGACAAAGGGCATGGCCGCGTTTTCTGTTATCGATTAGATTGTTAGTGATCGACTAAGAAAGTAATAAAGCGTAACAATTCTTTAGCTCACGGTAGGGGAATCAGTGCTACATTTTGCCAAAGCCAGTTTACTGGTAAGGTTAGATCATCGGTGGACGAATAAATGCAAGAAAACTATAAAATTTTAGTGGTGGATGATGATGCGCGTTTACGTGCATTGCTTGAGCGTTACTTGTCAGAGCAAGGTTTTCTGGTGCGTAGTGTCGCCAATAGCGAACAGATGGATCGCCTGCTCACTCGTGAAAACTTCCACTTAATGGTGCTTGATTTGATGTTACCGGGTGAAGATGGTTTGTCTATTTGCCGCCGCTTGCGTAACGCCAATAACATGTTGCCGATTTTAATGCTGACCGCCAAAGGCGACGAAGTGGATCGTATTGTTGGCTTGGAGGTGGGTGCGGATGATTACCTGCCCAAACCGTTTAACCCGCGTGAACTACTGGCGCGAATCAAAGCCGTGCTACGTCGCCAAGTGATTGAAGCCCCCGGCGCGCCAAGTGCTGAAGAATCGGTGGTTGAATTTGGTGAGTTTCGCCTGAATTTAGGTACCCGCGAAATGTTCCGTGGCGATGAGCCGATGCCGCTCACTTCCGGTGAATTTGCCGTATTGAAGACCTTAGTCACCAATGCGCGTGAGCCAATGTCGCGCGATAAGTTGATGAATATGGCAAGAGGGCGTGAATACTCCGCAATGGAGCGCTCGATTGATGTGCAAATCTCGCGTTTACGTCGCATGCTTGAAGTGGATCCAAGCAAACCACGCTACATACAAACGGTGTGGGGCTTAGGTTACGTCTTCGTTCCAGATGGTAAAGAGTCTTAAATTTCAATCAGCTCCTGTCGGTTAACCCACAGGAGCTTTTTTGTCGCCTTTTTGATAGTACGTTCATAGCGGGTTTTCCTATGCGCATTCGCAGTTCCTTTACTCAATCGATTTTGCTCTTCTTTTCATTGCTGATCGCCAGCCAAGTGTATTCTTATTACGCCGTATTTAACTATGCTTTGATGCCCAGTTTGCAGCAGTTCAATAAGATTTTGGGCCATGAGATCAACCTAATGCTGGACGATGCGGCGAACAATACATCGAAGCTGGGAATGGACGCCTTACAGCGCCGCCGAGTGTTAGAACAGTTGGGCGTCACCATTCATAGTGAAGAGAGTGAGATGGCCCAAGAGTATCACGATGCCATCAGCATTGATTTGATGAGCGAGGAGATGAGCAATGAGCTCGGCTCGCCGACCGATGTGCGGATGATTTTGGGTAAAGAGAGTTATATTTTATGGATGAAAGTGGACTCTTTTCCGGGATCATTAATACGCATCCCTCTCTCTGAGTTGCAAAAAGAGGATTTTGCGCCACTATTTCACAATAGTTTGGTGATGGCGTTACTGATTGTCTTGGGGGGATGGCTGTTTATTCGTCTGCAAAATCGTCCTTTAATTGCCTTAGAAAAAGCCGCCAAAGCCGTTGGCCGAGGCGAGAACCCGCCACCATTGCCGCTCAAAGGCGCTTCTGAAATTCGCGCGGTGACGTTGGCGTTTAATCAAATGTCGAAAGGGATCCAAGCGCTTGAAGAGGATCGCTCATTATTGATGGCAGGGATCAGCCACGACTTACGTACGCCGCTAACTCGTATTCGCTTAGCCACGGAAATGATGTCTCCAGAAGAAAGTTATCTCGCCGAAGGGATCATCAGTGATACGGAAGAGTGTAACGAGATCATCAGTCAGTTTATGGACTACCTTAAACCCGTCAATAAACAGACCTTTACCGCCGTTGATCTCAATGAGATAGCTAATGATGTCGCCACTGCCGAAGGGGGCTATGAGATCAAAATCGATGTCGCGCTGCATTTACCAATGCAGCCAGCCTTTGGCAATGCGATCGCCATTAAACGCGCAGTGAGCAACTTAGTGGTGAACGCCATTCGCTATGGCAATGGTTGGGTTAAGGTGAGCACGGGCAGTACCGCAGATAACAAAATGGCTTGGGTTTGTGTCGAAGATAATGGCCCGGGTATTGATCCTAGCCAAGTGAGTAAAGTGTTTGAACCTTTTACGCGTGGTGATACCGCGCGCGGCAGTGAAGGTACAGGGCTTGGTTTGGCGATAGTGAAACGGATTGTTAGCCAGCATCATGGCAGCGTTGTGGTGAGTAACCGCAGTGAAGGTGGACTCAAAGCGCAACTGAGCTTCCCGACCAAATAGGGGCTTATTCACTAAATAACACAATGGGCTCAGTTGAGCCCATTGTGTTTGCGGTTTATGTCTTTTCGGCTGCTGACCGACGTTTTTGGGCCCATCCATGCAATCAGTTGGTTTTGAGCTCTTCGAGTTCTTCTTCTTCTTCTTCTTCTTCGCGTGGCAATTTTTCTGGCAGTAGCAAGTTGAGCAAAATGGCGGTGATACCGCCAGCCGCTACGCCGGATGAAAAAATGCTCTTAATGAACTCGGGCATAAATTGCAGAATCTCTGGCTTTTGCGCAATGCCTAACCCCATCGAAAACGACAGCGCCATGATTAAAATCGCGCGGCGGTCGAGATCCACACGGGAAATAATACGCACACCCGCGGCTGCAATGGTGCCGAACATGACGATGGTTGCACCGCCAAGTACCGGTTCAGGAATCAATTGTACAAAGCTTGCCACGCCCGGGAACAGGCCGAGCAACACCAACATGGCGGAAATAAAGTAACCCACATAACGGCTGGCAACCCCGGTGAGCATAATTACACCATTGTTTTGGCTAAAGGTCGAGTTGGGAAAACTGTTAAAGACCGCCGCCAGCGCGGAGTTCAAACCATCAGCCAGCACACCACCTTTAATACGCTTCATGTAAATCGGCCCTTTGACAGGCTCGCCCGACACTTCGGAAGTGGCGGTGATATCACCAATCGCTTCCAATGCGGTGATCAAGAAAATCAGTACCAGAGGAATAAAGAGTGACCAATCAAAACCTAAACCAAACTGCATAGGTATTGGTAGGGCAATCAGGGCAGTCTCACTCAGTGAATCAGTGTTCACCATCCCCATCAAGTAGGCCATGATATAACCGACGAACATCGCAATCACAATCGATGCTACGCGAATGTATGGGTTACTTGAGCGGTTGAGCAGCACGATAAGTCCAAGCACGGTTCCCGCCAATGCCAGTTTGTCTAAGCTGCCAAAAGTGCCATCGCTGAGCGCAGCATAGCCGCCACCCATAGAAACTAAACCAACTTGTACCAGTGTTAAGCCTATCAGGGTAACCACAATGCCCGACACCAGCGGCGTGATCACGCGGCGCGCGTATTGCAGCACTCGTGATAATAGGATTTCAGCAAAAGAGGCAACTAAAATGGTGCCAAAGATCGCCGCCATCATAGTGCTGATATCTGCACCACCCGCTTTTAATGACAAGCCTGCGCCAATAATTGGCCCAAGAAAGTTAAAACTGGTGCCTTGGATAGAAAGTAAACCGGAGCCAATCGGGCCAATGGTGCGGATCTGGATAAAAGAGGATAAGCCAGATGCAAACAGCGACATGCTGATGATGGTGTTAGTCTGTTCGGCAGAAACACCAAGTGTTTGGCAAATAATAAGCGAAGGGGTGATGACCGCAACAAACATGGCTAGCAAATGTTGTAAAGCGGCGAAAATGGTTTGGGGTAGCGGTGGCCTATCGTTGAGTTGATAAACCAAATCAGACTTACGCGAAGCGTTGTGGATAGTCATACTGTTTTCCTAATGGTGCGTTGTTGTCTTAGCGTTCGCTGAGTGGGAGCACTAAGTGGAGCAGACACGTCATCTGTGATTGCTGTTAATCAGAATCTGCTCGGACTGGATAAGTGAGTAGTTCACTAAAAAAATTGGCGAAATTATAGAGGGTTTACGCAAGAAAGCAAACGTTTGCTTTTGCTGTGTAAGGGAGAGGGGAATACAGAACGAACAATCTTATGCTTTGGCGTAGATGTCCTTCTCTCCTAACCAGCGATCGATAATGGCGGTCGCGTGGCTTGGATAATGGTCGTGTAAGTAGCGAGCAATGCGCTGTACTTCAGGAATTAAACGTTGGTCACGGACTAAATCCGCAATTTTGAAATCCGCGAGGCCGGTCTGTTTGGTACCAAGCAGCTCACCCGGACCGCGAATTTCTAAGTCTCGTTGGGCAATCACAAAACCGTCATTGCTCTCACGCAGTACACCCAAGCGTTTTTGCGCGGTTTTCGATAGCGGCGCATGGTAGAGCAATACGCAATGGCTGGCGACAGAGCCTCGCCCTACGCGGCCGCGTAATTGGTGCAACTGTGCTAAGCCTAAACGCTCAGGGTTTTCGATGATCATCAAGCTCGCATTCGGCACGTCAACGCCAACCTCAATCACCGTTGTGGCAACCAGCAAGTGCAGTTCATTGTTTTTAAAGGCTTGCATCACCGCTTGTTTTTCGCTTGGCTTCATTCGGCCATGCACCAAACCGATTTTGACATCGGGCAGAGTGCGTTGTAGTTCTTGCGCTGTGTCGGCGGCGGCTTGCGCTTCTAGCACCTCAGACTCATCAATCAAAGTACAGACCCAATAAGCCTGTTTTCCTTCACTCAAACAGGCATGACGTACGCGCTCGACGATATCATCACGCTTTGTATCTGGGATTGCGACAGTTTGAATGGGCGTTCGTCCCGGTGGCAGTTCATCAATAACGGAGGTTTCTAAATCAGCGTAAGCAGTCATCGCTAAAGTTCGTGGGATCGGCGTTGCGGTCATGATCAACTGGTGCGGATACGCGCCTTGCTTCGCCCCTTTCTCACGCAGTTCTAAACGCTGGTGGACGCCAAAGCGGTGTTGTTCATCAATGATGACGAGTGCAAGGTGATTAAATTCAACTTGTTCTTGAAAAAGAGCGTGAGTACCCACTATCATTTTTGCCTCACCGCTGGCAATGCGAGCCAGTTCTGTTTCTTTCGCTTTGCCTTTTAATTTACCCGCCAGCCAGCCGACTTGGATGCCCATTGCTTCAAACCAGTTGGCAAAGTTAATCGCGTGCTGCTCGGCCAGCAATTCCGTCGGCGCCATTAATGCTACTTGATAGCCATGTTCGATAGCTCGTGCGGCGGCTAATGCAGCGACCAAGGTTTTCCCTGAGCCCACATCACCTTGTACTAAACGCATCATGGGGTGAGCTTGTGCCAGATCGGCTTCGATCTCTGTCACAACACGTGTTTGCGCTTTAGTGGGAGAGAAAGGCAGTTGTGCAAGCAGTTGTTGTTTGAGTTTGCCAGACCCAGCCAGCGGCAATGCGATATCTTGCTGGCCTTGATGGCGTACAGCCAGCATGGAGAGGTTTTGCGCCAACAGCTCTTCCATAATTAAGCGAACCTGCGCCGGGTGTTTCCCTTCATCAAACAGTTGCAGGTTAATGCCCGGTGGCGGCCGGTGAATGATGTGCAGCGCTTCAGAGAGCGTAATTTGGTGATCATACAACCCGGCAGGTAGCAATTCTTGTACGGCGGCTTTGTCGAGTAAACTTAATGCTTGATCAGTAAGTGTGCGTAGCGTGAGTTGGCGCAGGCCATCGGTTGTTGGGTAAACGGGTGTTAAGTTAGCTTCGACATCTGGCTGTTGCTGAGGAGCATAAAATTTATAATCAGGATGAACAATTTCAAGGCCGAATCCACCACGCTTAATTTCACCGTAAGCGTGCACTAACTTACCTTCAGCAAAATTGTTTTTCATCCCAGCCGTAAAGTTAAAAAAACGCAGCGTAATGGTGCCGTTACCATCGCTTATTTTTACTGTGAGCATTTTGCGTTTGCCAAAAACCGTATCCACCGCCATGACTTTACCTTGCACGGCGGCCCAAAGCCCGGGATGCAATTTAGCAATAGGGTAGATCCGTGTGCGGTCCTCATAACGTAAAGGGAGATGGAACAGCAGATCTTGCACACTGATTAAGCCAACCTTTTCCAGTTTTTCAGCCACTTTAGCACCCACGCCAGAGAGTGAGGTGAGAGGAATCGCGGACAGTAGCTGTGACATAACAGGGCTCATTAACAGTATCGTTATCTATTATTCAACCATCGAACTGTTTTTTTGTACAGCATAAAATCATGTAATGGTCGATAAGCGGCAGGCCATCGGCTAATTTGAATAGTGACGTCTAAAATGCAAGATGAAGTAGGGTATCGGCAAATAAAAAACCCCATGAGTGGTTAGCCGCAAGGGGTTTTATTTATTTGGATAGTTTAATTTTTCCGGCGTCGCACTTTCAGTGCATGAGGCATCACACGAATTTTTTTCATGATGTTTGCTAAGTGAATGCGATCTTTGGTGGTCAGCAGCACAGTAACAGTATACAAACGTCCATCACGCTCTTCGGTGGAGAGGCCATGAATGTTGGAACCTGTTTTCGAGATTACATTCGTCAGTTCCGCTAACGCACCTTGGTGGTTTTGCATGTCCACTTTCAGTTCGGTGATGAACTCTTGGTCGTAATCTTTAGACCACTCAACCGCCATGTAACGATCCGGCTCTTTTTGGTAGCCACGAACATTAGGGCAGGTTTCACGATGCACCACTAAACCACGACCCGGAGATACATGCGCAATGATGTGATCGTCTGGGATGGGGTGGCAGCAGTTAGCAAACGTGAGCAAAATACCTTCAGCGCCGCGGATCGGCAGTTTCTTTTTCGGTTTGCCATCATTGCTTTCCACTTCGGTCAGCTCATCAGCATCACCAAGCAGACGACGCGCAATGACAATACTCATCAGTTCGCCTAAACCAATCGCGGCCAGCAGATCATCGACCGTGGCCATTTTAAGCTCACCAATCACATGTTTAATGTTCTCGTCACTGATGTCACTGAGTGAAAGATCACCCAGCGCGTGATTGAGCAAACGTCTACCAAGTGTGATCGATTCCTCACGGCGCATGGTTTTAAGCACTTGACGTATCTTAGTACGAGCGCGAGACGTGACCACATAGTTGAGCCAAGCGGCATTAGGGCGAGCCCCAGGTGCGCTGATGATTTCAATCGTTTGGCCGTTTTTCAGTGATTTACTTAACGGATAAGGGTTTCGATCAACACGAGCTCCAACACAGGTATTACCGACATCGGTGTGTACCGCGTAGGCAAAATCAACCGCAGTTGCCCCGACAGGCAGCTCAACGATGCGGCCTTTGGGGGTGAAGACGTAGATTTCATCAGGGAAAAGATCCGACTTAACGTTCTCAATAAACTCAAACGAGTTGCCAGCGCTTTGTTGTAGCTCAAGTAGGCTTTGCATCCAGCGCTGTGCTTTAATTTGCGCGGTGGTGCCAGTGCGTTCGCCATTACCTTTGTAAGACCAATGAGCAGCCACGCCTTTGTCGGCCATCTGTTCCATGTCTTCAGTGCGGATCTGCACTTCAACTGGAACGCCGTGTGGGCCGACCATCGAGGTATGCAAAGATTGGTAGCCGTTCGCTTTGGGCACGGCGATGTAATCTTTCATGCGCCCCGGGCGAGGTTTGTACAAGCTATGAACTTGGCCTAATGCGCGATAACAAGTGTCTGCGCTATCCACTACTACTCGAAAAGCGTAGATGTCCATAATGGTGTGAAAGCGCTGCTCTTTGGTTTTCATCTTGTTATAGATGGAGAACAGGTTCTTTTCACGGCCGACCACGCGTGCTTTCAAACCGAAATCTTGCAAGCGGCCTTCAATTTCACTGTGGATGCGTTGGATCATCTCTTTGCGGTTACCGCGAGCGGATCTCACCACTTCTTTCAATACGCGATAACGATTCGGGTACAATGCTTCAAAGCCAAGCTCTTCTAGCTCAGTTTTGATGTTATGAATCCCTAAGCGGTGAGCAAGAGGCGCGTAAATCTCTAACGTTTCACGGGCAATACGACGCTTTTTATCCGGGCGCAATGCGCCAAGGGTACGCATATTGTGTGTGCGGTCAGCAAGTTTGATGAGAATAACGCGAATGTCTTGCACCATTGCCAGCACCATCTTACGAAAGTTCTCGGCTTGGGCTTCTTTACGATCACGAAATTTCAACTTGTCGAGTTTAGAAACCCCGTCCACCAATTCCGCCACGGCGTGACCAAATTGTGCTTCAAGATCGTCTTTAGTGACATCGCAATCTTCGATGACATCATGTAATAACGCTGCTTGTAGCGTTTCCAAATCAAGGCGCATATCAGCCAAAATTCGAGAAACCGCAACAGGGTGAATAATGTAAGGTTCGCCGCTAGAACGGGTTTGCCCTTCATGGGCTTCACGTGCGACCACATAAGATTGACGCAGAGCCTCAATTTGAGGCTCTGTTAGGTATTCTTGGACAACGTCTTTAAGGCTATCAAATAGATACAAATTATAGGCCCGGAAGGTTGTTGAATTTGAATGGCAGAATTAACGGTTGTGAGCGATGCTGCTTACGGCGGCCAATTCTGCGGCTTCTTGCTCTTTCTGCTCTTGGCGCTCACGAGCATCAAGCACATCTTTCGTGATAAGACCTTCTTCGATTTCGCGCAGAGCGATAACGGTTGGCTTATCGTTCTCTTCTGGCACCAATGAATCTTTACCGCCAGTTTGCATTTGACGAGCGCGGCGAGCCGCAATCAGAACTAGGTCGAAACGATTGCCCACTTTTTCAACAGCGTCTTGAACAGTTACGCGTGCCATGAGAACTCCAAATAGTTAACTAAAAATTTTTAAATGACGAGAAAGTATACAGTCTAATCTTTGTTTATACTAGCGATAGACTTTGCCTTGTTTGAGCGGGTGATTATTCCGCCAGTAGCGCGTTGAGCATGCTGTTATATTTAGCAGCTTGCTTGTCTTGCTTCAATCGTTCAGCACGTAAAATAGCTCTGAAATCCATTAATGCCACATCGAAATCATCATTTATGATGACATAGTCGTATTCGGTGTAATGCGAGATTTCAGCTTGAGCTTCATTCATACGTTTAGCAATGACGGCTTCACTGTCTTGACCACGAGCATTCAAGCGGCGTTCCAATTCTTCTTTTGAAGGAGGAAGGATAAACACACTTTTTGCATCCGGCATTTTGTCGCGTATTTGACGCGCGCCTTGCCAGTCAATATCAAGAAAAACGTCAATGCCTTTGTTGAGGTTATTTTCAATCCATACCTTAGAGGTGCCGTAGTAGTTGCCAAATACTTCAGCATGTTCGAGAAATTCACCTTTAGTAATCAACTCTTCAAACAGCTCTTTTTGCACAAAATGGTAGTGAACACCATCTTGTTCGCCCGGGCGCATGCCGCGTGTGGTATGTGAAACAGAGACTTTCATCGCATAGGTTGGGTTGGTTTCCAACATCGCAGAGATCAAGCTTGATTTGCCTGCACCACTGGGTGCAGAGACGATATAAAGAGTACCTTTGCCCATCTGTTCTGTTCCACGTTAGGTTAGGATTGAATACTGATATTTGCGTCTATCAGCATGTTAAAAGATAGCACTGACCCAGAGAGTTTCATCCTAGAAAATGAAAATAAGGCCAGAAAAAATGGAGGCGAAGAATAGCACGTTCCCATGGATGTCTACAACAAAAAGGTCGGCCTTTAGCTGTGAAAGGGGAATTTTAAAACGGTGAT
Source organism: Vibrio sp. V04_P4A5T148 (assembly GCF_963875605.1). Taxonomy (NCBI): domain Bacteria; kingdom Pseudomonadati; phylum Pseudomonadota; class Gammaproteobacteria; order Vibrionales; family Vibrionaceae; genus Vibrio; species Vibrio sp. V04_P4A5T148. The sequence continues at coordinate 9,835 of NZ_CAWNMS010000021.1, read as the reverse complement.
ATTTTCTTCAATGGGTAAACGTTTGCTCTTATTTCAAGGCTTGTCGAGGGGGTTTATTGCTGTATAATCGCCCGCCGCTGAGCTCGTGATTTGAATATGATCGCGTGATAAGCCTACAAATTAATGCAAGACTAATTCTTCGATTTGGGTTCCCTCGCCCCCAAAACAAACTAAAAAGGTACACAATGAGTTACTTTACCCTTGCGCAGCAGCGCAAAGCTTTGGCACTTTTAGTGCTATTTCATTTGATCATTATTGCATCAAGCAATTATCTGGTTCAGCTGCCCTTTACTGTATTCGGTTTACATACCACTTGGGGCGCATTTACTTTCCCATTCATTTTTCTGGCAACGGATCTCACTGTACGCATTTTTGGTGCAGCCTTGGCCCGTAAAATCATTTTCTTAGTGATGTTACCGGCTTTGATTGTTTCTTATGCACTCTCGGTGCTATTTTTTGAAGGTCAATTCCAAGGGCTTGCTCAGCTTCATGAGTTTAATCTGTTTGTTGCTCGTATTGCGATTGCCAGTTTTATGGCGTATTTGCTAGGGCAAATTATGGATGTGCATGTGTTTAATCGTCTGCGCCAGATGAAGCAGTGGTGGGTTGCGCCAACATGTTCTACGTTATTTGGTAATGCATTAGACACGGTCGCTTTTTTTGCGATTGCTTTCTATCAAAGCCCAGATCCATTCATGGCTGAACATTGGACCGAAATTGCCTTGGTTGATTATGGTTTTAAACTGGTGATCAGTTTAGGCCTGTTTGTGCCGATGTACGGTGTGCTGCTCAATTACTTGATCCGGAAGCTGACAGCGGTCAACCCTGATTTTCGAACCGTTGGGATCAATGCTCAGTAGTTGAAATGTTCAGTAGTGGGGTAGCAAGCTATTATACTAGGAAGATAGAAAATCAAAGCCCGAGCAAGTGCTGCTCGGGCTTTTTTATGTGTCTGCATCTTATAACTATGATGGGTCGATAATGAGTGGCCAACCAATGTCGCTTTGACGGTTTGCTTCAATATCCAGCTCGGCGGTGGTGAGAGGATTGGCCGCTAACCATTTGGCGGATAACCGAAGAGTCAGTTGGTCACCTTGAGCTTGCAGTGTAAATTTAGGCTGTAGTGCCTCGTTACGACGATGGCTGAGCAATACGGCAAGGCGCAGTAAACGTAACACCCGCTTGGCGCTGTTGCCCGACAGAGCGTACTGCTCTGGCAATGAAGAGAGCTGCTCGCGATAACGACGAGCAATTTCGCCTAGAAAGTGTTTCTGTGCACGGGTATAGCCGGGTAAGTCGAGGTTTTGTAACAGGTAGGCGCTGTGTTCACCGCCTTTTTTTAAATCAATCGCTAACCCTATTTCATGCAATTGTGCAGCGGTAGTGAGCAGCATTTCAGCTTGCGGTTCCGCAATCCAATCTTCCCCCCCACACTGTTTGAGCAGTGATTGGGCAAGTTGAGCCACTTGCTTGGCGTAGTCAACATCAATTTGATATCGCACCTGGACGCTATTGATGGTACGCGTTCGAATGTCATCTTGGCGCAGCTCTTCGACCATTTCATACACTAAGCCTTCACGCAATGCGCCGCCAGCTAAAGTCATCGATTCAATCTCGAGCAGTTCAAAGATGGCAATTAAAATCGAGAGGCCACTTGGGAAAACTAACGCTCGCTCTAAAGTTAAGCCTTCAATATCAAGCTCTTCCAAGTGATCGGCGAGCATCGCTTGTTTTTGCAAGCGTTTTAGTTTGGTATGAGTGATCACCTCATCCATCCCTTGCGCTAGCATAATTTCTTGCAACGCTTGTACTGTGCCACTGGCACCCACGCACACATCCCAACCTAACTGTGAGTATTGTTCAAGGATAGGCGCTAACGTCTGTTTTGCCGCATCGATCGCTCGATTAAAGTTAGCCGCGTTAAGTTGTCTGTCTTTAAAATGGCGCTCAAGCCAAGTGACGCAGCCCATTTTTAAACTGGTTAACGCTTTGGCACCGAACCCTTCACCAATGATGAGTTCAGTACTGGCCCCACCAATATCGACAACCAAGCGTCGTCCTAAGCCACCTGAAGTGTGCGCCACTCCTTTATAGATAGTCGCCGCCTCTTCTTCACCGGAAATAACCTGAATGGGGTGGCCGAGTATTTGGTTGGCTTGAGTTAAAAACAGTTCAACGTTGGTGGCTGTGCGCAGTGTGGCAGTGCCAACAATACGGATATTGCTGGCGGGTATATCTTGTAGTCGTTCCGCAAATAAACTGAGGCAGTCCCATCCTCGCTGCATCGCTTCTTGGCTAAGAGCGTTGTTATCATCTAACCCGGCGGCCAAGCGTACTTTGCGCTTTATTTTGGCCATCGTTTGTACACTGCCATCAATATGACGCACGATGAGCATATGAAAACTGTTCGACCCAAGGTCGATGGCAGCGTAGAGCGGCGAGGAGACGGCTTTACTCATAAATGGATTACGAACCCTTATTGCTTTGATGCGGTTGACGTGGGCGACGATTTTGTGGCTTACGGTTGCCAGTACGAGGGCCATTGTTATTAGTACGGCGCTGCTGAGGATTACGAGAACGCAGACGAATTGGCGGTGGTAAGTCTTCAATCAACGCCGATGCATCGTAATCAGAAACAGGAACCGCGTGCCCGGTGTACTCTTCAATCGCGGTTAGGTTAATGGCGTACTCTTCACAGGCAAAACTAATCGAGTGACCACTCTCTCCTGCGCGACCTGTACGACCAATACGGTGCACGTAGTCTTCACAGTCATCAGGTAAGTCGTAGTTGAATACGTGTGTGACTTGAGGAATGTGTAAGCCTCGCGCTGCCACATCGGTTGCAACAAGAATGTCGACATCACCGGTAGTAAATTGCTCAAGGATCTTTTCACGTTTCTTCTGCGGTACATCACCCGTTAGCAGGCCGACACGGTGCCCATCTGCAGCTAAATGACCCCAAATAGAGTCGCAGCGGTGTTTTGTGTTGGCAAAAATGATGGCGCGATCTGGCCAGTCTTGTTCTATCAGTGTCTGTAATAGCGCCATCTTATGTTCGTTAGACGGGTAGAACAGCTCTTCTTGGATGCGATGGCCAGTTTTTTGTTCTGGTTCAACAACCACGTGCTCAGGGTTATGCATGTGCTCGAACGCCAATTCTTGAACGCGATAAGAAAGCGTGGCTGAAAACAGCATGTTCAGGCGCTCTTTAGGTTCTGGCATACGGCGAAACAGAAAACGAATGTCCTTGATAAAACCAAGGTCAAACATGCGATCAGCTTCATCCAGCACAACTGCTTGAATATTATTCAAGTTAAACACGTGTTGTTTGTAGAAATCGATGATACGTCCTGTTGTACCGATCAATATGTCGACACCATCTTGCAGCTTAGACAACTGCTTATCGTAGCTTTCACCACCGTAAGCCAGCGCGGCTTTGATGCCAGTGCTGGCAATCAGAGGTTCGGCGTCGTTATAAATTTGAATCGCTAACTCACGAGTCGGGGCCATAATAATGGCACGCGGCTGCGTCGGTTTTCGCCCTTCATGTTCAGGGGTTGTTAGTAAGTGGTTAAAAGTAGCAGCGAGAAACGCAAGCGTTTTACCAGTCCCTGTTTGGGCCTGGCCTGCAATGTCTTGGCCGGTGAGCAGTACCGGCAACGCCAAGGCTTGGATCGGGGTACAGTAATCGAACCCTTTTTTTTCCAATCCTTCAACAACTTGAGGATGTAATCCCAAATCGGCGAACTTTTGCTCTGTGATATGTGTCTTTTTCATCGCCATAGAATATCAGCTTAAGCTTGCAATACGAAAGTAAATACATTCCAATAGAGCATCTATTTACTGGTTAGCTTATAATCAGTGCAGAAAAACATATTGGAGTGGAAGATGAGCGATAAGATTTTGCAGCTTACAGATGATGGTTTTGAGAACGATGTAATCAAAGCTGCAGGCCCTGTTCTTGTTGATTTTTGGGCAGAATGGTGTGGTCCTTGTAAGATGATTGCGCCAATTTTGGATGAAATCGCTAGCGAGTACGAAGGCAAACTGACTATCGGTAAATTAAATATCGACCACAACGCAGGTACTCCACCTAAGTTTGGTATTCGTGGCATCCCAACCTTGCTGCTGTTCAAAAATGGCAACGTCGCTGCAACGAAAGTTGGTGCGTTATCAAAAACTCAATTGAAAGAGTTTTTGGACGCAAACCTATAACAGGTATCGCAAAGCCGTACATTTTCTGATGCACGGCTTTGTTTTTTTGAAAAGAAACAAACTCTAGACTAGGCTATTATTTAGTGCTAGTTTATCGCACGTTAATTAGACAAGTGTTCACTTCTTGGTCGATCCTGAGACCAAAATCCATCTTAACTAGAAAATAGATCCTATTTTGACTAAACAAGTATCCACCACAATGAATCTAACAGAATTGAAGAACAGACCTGTGTCTGATCTTGTGAAACTTGGTGAGAGCCTAGGCCTCGAAAACCTAGCGCGTCTAAGAAAACAAGACATCATCTTCTCCATCCTAAAAGCGCACGCAAAAAGTGGTGAAGATATATTTGGTGATGGGGTCTTGGAAATTCTTCAAGACGGTTTTGGTTTCTTACGTAGCGCCGACTGTTCATATTTAGCTGGCCCTGATGATATCTACGTATCACCAAGCCAAATTCGCCGTTTCAACTTACGCACCGGTGACTCAGTATCCGGCAAAATTCGCCCACCAAAAGAAGGCGAACGTTATTTCGCATTGTTAAAAGTTAACACCGTTAACCACGACAAACCGGATAATGCACGTAACAAGATTTTATTTGAGAACTTAACTCCACTGCATGCCAATGAACGTATGATCATGGAGCGTGGTAATGGCTCGACAGAAGACATTACGGCACGAGTTCTAGACCTTGCCTCTCCGATTGGTAAAGGCCAGCGTGGTTTGATTGTTGCTCCGCCAAAAGCGGGCAAAACCATGTTGCTACAAAATATCGCGCAAAGTATTGCTAACAACCATCCTGATTGCGTGTTGATGGTGCTACTGATTGACGAACGTCCTGAAGAAGTAACGGAGATGCAACGCCTTGTGAAAGGCGAAGTGGTTGCTTCTACGTTCGATGAGCCAGCTTCACGTCACGTACAAGTGGCAGAAATGGTGATCGAAAAAGCAAAACGTTTGGTTGAGCATAAGAAAGATGTCGTTATCCTGCTTGATTCCATCACACGTTTAGCTCGCGCTTACAACACAGTGATCCCGTCATCTGGCAAAGTGTTGACTGGTGGTGTGGATGCCAACGCATTGCAACGCCCTAAGCGCTTTTTTGGTGCGGCTCGTAATGTAGAAGAAGGCGGTAGTTTAACGATTATTGCGACGGCACTGGTTGATACTGGCTCTAAAATGGATGAAGTTATCTACGAAGAGTTTAAAGGTACAGGTAACATGGAATTGCACCTTAACCGTAAAATTGCGGAAAAACGTGTTTTCCCTGCTATCGACTTCAACCGCAGCGGTACTCGCCGTGAAGAGTTGCTTACTAAACCTGATGAGTTACAAAAAATGTGGATTCTGCGTAAGATCGTTCACCCAATGAGTGAAAGTGACGCAATGGAATTCTTAATTGATAAGCTCGCTATGACGAAAACTAATGATGAGTTTTTTGATGCGATGCGCCGTCAATAATAAACGCTAAGTTTAGTATGACCAACGCCACCGTTTATCGGTGGCGTTTTTGTTTGCATTTGACCCATTAACCTTCCACAATAGGCTAAATGTTACAAGGAGGTTAAAATGCAACAAGGAATGTTGTCGTCGCTTCTCCTCTCGCTATTTTTATTTTGTGCGTGGCCAAGTGCTGCCTCTATAGAAATAACGTCTGATACAGCTCAAAAATGGCTTCAGGAAGAACAAATTCGCCATAAAAGTGCAGAGCTATTGCAGTACGCAGTACATGATGAATTTGATTCTTTGCGTTTTTCATTACAACGTTTAGCGCTATTACCGCAAGAAGCCGCACGTTTTCTGTTGCTGCAAAAAATCGAGCAGTTGGATCTCGCGCTAACGCCGAATATGGTGATCTTCATTGAAGAGCAGCAAGCGCTTGCACCCACTTATCAAGTTGTCGAAAAAGAACAAGGCTATGAATTCTCAACCCCAGCTTTTGACTCTTCTGCGATAGCCAGCCGTTTATTAAAGCGTTGGCGGCAGGAACAAACCATTCTCGATTTCTCCATTCAGCAGGAACTCACACGATTAGCCAGCGTAAGCGATGAATTTGCGATAAAACAGATCATGGCCGCCAGTGAAAATCCAAGTTTAAAAGTACAAGCGATTAAGGCATTAGTTCGCATCAGCCCCATGCGTCCTGATATCCGCGACTTTCTGATAGCCAAAATGTCAATCAATGAAGAGGTCAATTTAGTGGCCACTGCTTTGGTCGAGCAAGGACACAGCCGCTGGCTAAAGGATTTACTGGTGAGTAATTCTCAGGTGAAAAGTCGTGGTATTTTGCAAGCCCTCTCTCAATAACCCTATGAAATTTGGGGATCGTTAATGGGTTGTTTTTGTTATACTGCCTGCAGTTTAATCAGCGATGTAGTAGGCCTATGAGCTTTAAGGATTTACGTGAATTTGTTGACCATCTGGAAAAAACAGGCCAACTAAAACGCATTACTTGCCCGATTGATCCTCATTATGAAATGACGGAAATTAGCGACCGCACTTTGCGTGCCGCAGGTCCTGCTTTGCTATTTGAAAACCCGATCGGTTATACGGTTCCCGTGCTCACTAACTTGTTTGGCACCGCAAAACGCGTCGCGATCGGCATGGGGCGTAAAGAGGTCCAAGAGTTAAGGGAAGTCGGCAAATTACTGGCTTATCTCAAAGAGCCTGAGCCACCACAGGGCTTCAAAGATGCTATCGATAAATTGCCTTTATTTAAGCAAGTGCTCAACATGCCAACCAAACGACTACGCAAGGCTCCTTGCCAGGAGATTGTTTGGCAGGGCAACGATGTTGACTTAGACAAAATCCCAGTGATGAGTTGTTGGGCCGATGATGTGGCACCCCTTCTAACTTGGGGGCTGACCATCACTAAAGGGCCAAACAAGAAGCGACAAAATCTCGGGATTTATCGCCAACAGAAACTCAGTAAAAACAAAGTCATCATGCGTTGGCTGGCGCATCGTGGTGGTGCTCTAGATTTAAGAGATTGGATGGACACTCACCCCGGAGAGAATTTCCCAGTTTCAGTGGCTTTTGGTGCTGATCCTGCAACCATTCTAGGCGCGGTGACACCAGTGCCAGATACGCTTTCTGAATATGCTTTTGCTGGATTGCTACGAGGCAGTAAAACAGAAGTGGTTAAATCGCTCAGTAATGATCTAGATGTGCCTGCTAGTGCGGAAATTGTGCTGGAAGGCTACATAGATCCAAACGAATATGCTGACGAAGGGCCTTATGGTGATCACACGGGTTACTATAATGAAGTTGAAAAGCATCGTGTCTTTACGGTTACGCATATCACAATGCGCAGCAATCCTATCTACCATAGCACTTATACCGGACGCCCACCTGATGAACCAGCTGTGCTTGGTGTTGCGTTAAATGAAGTGTTTGTACCTATACTCCAAAAACAGTTCCCTGAAATCGTCGATTTCTATTTACCGCCGGAAGGTTGTTCTTATCGAATGGCGGTGGTGACGATGAAAAAGCAATACCCTGGTCATGCAAAGCGAGTCATGATGGGAGTTTGGTCGTTCCTTCGCCAGTTTATGTACACTAAATATGTGGTGGTGTGCGATGAATCAGTCGATGCTCGTGATTGGAATTCAGTTATCAATGCAATGACAACACATATGGACCCAGTCCGAGACACTTTATTCATCGAACATACACCGATTGATTCACTTGATTTTGCCTCTCCAGTGGTGGGGCTAGGCTCCAAAATGGGCTTAGATGCTACCATTAAATGGGATGTTGAGAGTGACGGTACAAGACAACAGTCATCACCATCAACGGCTCCTCAGATCAAAGCTGAGCATTTGGATCAGCTTAGAGCACAGCATTCTGAGATTGTTGATATCTATTTAGTGCCATTTTCTAATGATGGTTTCTTGATTGTATCCATGAACAAAGCGTTCGCTGGTCAATCTCAAGAGCTGTTAAAAAAGATATGGGCATTTTTAGAGACATTTTCAAACCTGAAGTTTGTTGTGCTCTGTGATGATGATGTGAATATCCGAGATTGGAATGATGTGATTTGGGCGATAACCACGCGCATGGATCCGTCTCGAGATACTGATCGTATAGAAGCTAACGAAGGGCAATGTTCCAAGCTCCTGCTGGATGCAACCAACAAACTCTCTGGTGAAGTTCAGCGAGAGTGGGGGACGCCAATCCAAAAAGATCACGAGGTCGTCACCAAAATAGACTCGCTCTGGGATGAGCTAGGTATTTTATGACTTATACGGTGATCTTACTGCCGAAAGGCGATACTTTTGAAGTGCAAGACGGTACAACGGTGTTGGAAGCTGCGCTCAACAAGAACATCTCTTTTCCACACCGTTGTCAAATAGGTGCATGCGCTATGTGTATGTGCAGAAAATTAGAAGGTGTAGTGGAATATAACTTAGAACCGATGTTGACTGACGAAGAGCAGCGACAAGGTTGGATATTCCCTTGCCAAGCCTTTGCAACAAGTAACTTAGTACTTACTTTTGCAGAGTAAGTCAGAGGAAAAACATGACCACCCAATGTAAAGTAAAGTCAATTGAGCCATTAGCCTCTAATACTTATAAAATCATCCTCCAACCTGAAAGCGTTCTTGCATTTAAAGCTGGGCAATATCTCATGGTAGAAATGGGTGAGAAAGATAAACGTCCATTTTCTATCGCAAGCAGCCCTTGCCGTTCTGGTGAACTAGAGTTGCACATTGGTGCCGCCGAGCACAATGCTTATGCACAGGAAGTGGTTGAGAAAATGAGAACGGCATTAAGCAACAATGGTTTAGTCAATATAGATGCACCTCACGGTGATGCGTGGGTAAAAGAAAATGAGCGCCCTCTACTACTCATTGCTGGAGGAACAGGTTTTAGCTATGTACGCTCGATTTTAGATCACTGTATTAGCCAAAAGAAAAGTAACGCTATCTATTTGTACTGGGGAGCAAAAGACGTTTACCAACTCTATGCAAAAACAGAACTGAGTGAGATTGCTCAGCAATTTGAGAACATCCACTTTGTACCTGTTGTTGAAACGGCTGATGAAGGTTGGAATGGTAAGGTTGGCAATGTACTCCAAGCGATCAATGATGATTTCGAGTCGTTAGAAGCGTACGACATTTATATTGCAGGTCGTTTTGATATGGCTGGAGTAGCAAGAGAACAGTTTACCCAATACAAAAATGCAAAAAGCGATCACATGTTTGCTGATGCCTACGCTTTTATTTAAGATCGAGAGAGATTAAAGCCTATCAAAAGAGAGCGAAATGCTCTCTTTTGACGCTTTGTGGCTGCTATTTAAACAAAATAGATGTTTTTCTTATTTTTTATTAAAAACCGCTTGCACTCATCTTCGTTCTCCCTATAATGCCGCCTCACTGACACGGCACAGCCAGTAAGGGTTCAAGCCCAGCGAGCAGCCAATAAGTAGGTCAAATCGGTAAGACGAAATAATTTAATAAAGTGTTTGACACTTTTCATTATCTCGCTAGAATGGCCGCCTCTTCAAAGGAAGCCTCGGCAAGCCAGAGAAGAACGCTCTTTAACAATATAAACCTATCAATCTGTGTGGGCACTCGTTGATGATAATCAAAAAGATTTATCAATGAACTGAGTGACCAAT
>NZ_CAWNMS010000020.1:0-85329 GCF_963875605.1 Vibrio sp. V04_P4A5T148 | reverse complement strand
AATCTGAAATGGTAATGTGGTCTTGCACTTGGGTATTATTTTGACCATCGGGATAAAGCCAACACAGCTGATCACTGTTCGGTTCGACGACAAAAATAGGCCATTGATAGCTACGGAACACCTCATAAACGGATAATAAACGATGTCTCAAACCACAACTTGCGTTCAGCTTGACTTCGTCGTATCTGGCTTTCAAATCTTCCGCTAAAAACTGGATAGCTTGTTTGATTGCTGAGGTATTGGAACCCGATGGGATTTCAAAAAACTCAGAAGTGATGTCGCGCTGACTCAATACCGAGTGTAAACGTAAATACATTGATTTTTGGTCTTGATCACCGATGAAGACAATGTGCGAACTTACCGTTCGATTATCAAGCAGGGGAGTAACCAAGCGAATAGGGTCTTGGTCGATAATGCCAACATGAACAGCCATAGATCATCCTCATGTTTGGCTTGCAAAGAGTAGGAGGTAGATAATAATGCGCAAGCCGATAGTTATCATATAACGATGTGGCATCAAAAAAACAAGGGCGACTTTAGATTAAAAGCCGCCCTTGAGACATAATTTACATGTAACTTACAAATGGGGTTGAGTTTGTTAACGGTCACTCATAATGTAAAACGATGGACTAATTCATTCTGCTGATTAGCAAGCTGAGTTAGGTTGGCGCTTGCCTGTGCAATTTGAGACATGGCTTGATAGCTACCATCTGCGATTAAATTAATATCCTCGATACTGCGTGCAATGTCACCGGTTGTTTCACTTTGCTCGGCGGCCGCCTGTGTAATATGAGTACTCATCTGACTGATTTCTAGAATTAACGCTTGGATCTCTTCCATTGCGCTATTCGCCGTTGATGCTTGCTCGACAGAAAGTTCCATATCAGTCATGCAGCTTTCAATAACAGTACTGGCAGAAGATGAGCTGGATTGCAAGTTGCTGATCATACTTTCAATTTCAGACGTCGAATCCGTTGTGCGTTTTGCCAAAACACGAACTTCGTCAGCTACGACTGCAAACCCGCGCCCTTGCTCTCCAGCACGAGCAGCTTCAATCGCGGCATTGAGCGCCAATAAGTTGGTTTGTTCTGCAATGTTACGAATCACATCCAAGATAGAACCAATTTGGCTGCTCATTTTTTGCAGTTCACCGACAGCATCAACCGATTGATTTAAGCGAGTCTCCAATTGATTAATAGTAGTGATATTGTCACTCATAATTTTACGGCCCGATTCAGAAGCCGATTCAACTTTCTGCACCATCTCTAGCGAACTTTGAGCACTTTGCGCTACTTCTTGTACTGAATGAGCCATTTCCGTCATTGCGGTTGCCACGCTCGCGGTTTGCTCACGTTGGGTGCTGAGTTGTGACTGTGCTTTTGAAGAGGTGGTTTGGTTGTGGTTAGCTGTGTTGGTTAAATTTTCAGAAGCATCATTCAACTGCACCAAAATATGGTGCAAATTATCTGCTAGCGAATTGATGTGGCCACTTAAGCGACTAAACTCGTTGTTGTAACGAATTTCAATGCGTTGTGTCATATCTCCTTTTGTCAGCCCTTCTAGCGTTTTGAGTATACGATTTAACGGCTCACGAACACTTTGCGCAATGTGGTAACCAATACCCGTAGCCACTAGCACAACCGCAATACCAATCACGATCGCTTTAATAACTCCTTGCTTATAGACTTCCCCGGCTTCTCGCAGAGAGGCATTTAAACCGTCGGTCGCAGTATCGTTAAAAGAGTCTAAAATCGTCATTGCTTTATCGACCTCGATAGCCAAATTCGCAATGTTTTCATAAAGGGCTGTTTTCGCTAGTAAGTAACTATTGTGTTGATCAAGCACACCACCCTTTTGCCCAATATCTTGAGAGAATTTTTGGACAAGATCGTCAAAGGTTTTTTTCAGTTCAGGTAATTGGGTCGATAAGCCTCGGTAAGCGTAGTTGAGGTGCGTGACCGCTTTTTTATTCATGGTGACGGCCTTGTCAACAAAGGCGACATCCGAACTGGCCAAAGCGTCTGAAGTGATTAATTCCGCATCTTTCAATTTAATGAAATAACTTTTCGCCATGACTTTAACTGAAATACTATTTTGCCCATCGACAAAATCTTTCATTCCGGTGCTTAAATCGGCATGAAGTCTTTGAAATTCACGAGTTGATTTTTGCACTTGAGCTTGCGCCTCAAACATCGCCTGATAATTATTCATGGCTTGTTCTGCTTCTGAAAAGTAGCGGAGTTCCATCTGTTTAAGTTGGCTTATCCGCTCTTCAAGAGAGGGGTTCATTGCACTTGCTTGTTGGAGCTGGTTTAGCACGTCAGCAAAATCTTGTTTTGCTTTAGCAAATTCTGAACGCATCACATTCATGCGATCTTGGTTTTGTGTCGTCAAAAAGTCCTTAAAAGATTTATCGGCAGAAAGCAGTTGAACACTTGTTTTGTTTGACAAAGAAACGAGCGGTAAGGCGGTGGTTGATACACTTTCGAAATTAGAATGAATTTGATTCATTCCTCCCATCATAATGGCGGTCGTTACTGCAAACATGATGATGATCAGTGTGAAACCAGCGTACATTCGCCTAATCACTGAACCCTTCATAATCCTCTCCCTAGAAAAATAGTGTTTTGTTTTAAAAAATAACAAAATAATGAGTATTGTATTGAATGTGAGACGTACATTTTATGACGGGCCTGGCAAAACGCATTTTTTATATTAGTGTTCTGTCATTTATGCTACGCGTACGGTGTTTTTTATTGAGCTTTTGACAGGGTTCACGCATACTCAAATCCAACTACACACCTATTATATTCAGTAGCATTAAGGTCAAATTAGTGTCGGTTCTATCGGTTGTCGATATGTTGTCGTGACCCACTTAGGTATTAGCCTTGAACCACTTATCTCGATCTAATGTACTTTGATGTGACTGCGTAATCCTATTTATTAGTGGAGTATTTCATGGCTGAAGAAACCATTTTTAGCAAAATTATCCGTAAAGAAATTCCTGCAGATATCCTCTATCAAGATGATTTAGTGACCGCCTTTCGGGACATTAACCCTAGAGCGCCTAGCCATATTCTTATCATTCCCAATGCGTTTATTCCGACGACCAACGATGTTGAACCTGAGCATGAAGCGGCTATGGGACGTATGTTTACAGTGGCAAAAAAAATCGCTCAACAAGAAGGTATTGCACAAGATGGCTATCGCTTGATAGTGAATTGTAACGCTCATGGTGGTCAAGAGGTTTACCACATTCATATGCACTTGGTTGGCGGTCGCCCGTTGGGTCCGCTTTTGATGAGCTAATGCATGGGTCGCCCAGCCACTATTGGGCGCTCGATTGATACGATTAGAGTTAAATATGGAGTATTGAGTGAAGCGTTACGTGCGACATATTACGGTTTTTTTATCGCCTTTTTTTCTCAATGCCTGTGCTAATTTTTCTGCGGGGAACTTGTTTAGTCATTACAGCGCTCAAAATGGCGCTGTCTATCAGTCAGTTAAATCTGGGCAGTATCAAGATGCGGAGAATGAACTTGCGGAATTTGTCGCGGGTGACATTCTAGACAATCTGGAAAAAGGGCGAGTCCATTTTCTTAACCAGAATTATGTAGACAGTAAGCGTAGTTTCGAATTGAGTGATTCTGCGGTTAAAATTCAACAAGATAAGGCATTGATTTCACTAAGTGATACGGCGACAAGTGTCGGTGCGTTGGCTGTGAATGATAACTTGATGGAATACGTTCCTGCGGATTATGAACTCGGTTTTTTACATCTTTATCTCGGTTTGAATTATTTACAACAGAATGATTTGGATGGAGCTCTGGTTGAAGTTCGGCGAGCGAATCAGGTACAAGAGCAAGCAAGGCAGGCTAGAGATGCGGAACTTGAAAAGGCGCAAAAAGAGCTAAAATCACAAGGTGTGACACCAAACTTAGGCAGCGTACTAGCAAACTACCCTGATGCAGGAAAAGCTTTGCAGGCGGTGCAGAATGGTTACCTTTTTTACCTTTCTGCTTTGCTTTATGAAGCCTCTGGTGATGTTAACAGTGCCTATGTCGACTATCGACGCGCTTTGGCAGTCACTCCCGATAATATTGAGGTTATAGAGGGAACATTACGCGTTGCGAAACGATTAGGGATGAGAGAAGACCTAATCCAATTAGAGAAACGCTACGGGAAATCTCATTCACTGACTGCTTCTCAAGGTCGTGTGCTTATAATAGAAGAGCAGAGTGTGGTGAAAGCCTTAGATAGCTGGCGTCAATCTTTACCCTTGTATGACAGCAGAGGAAATGGTGCATTGTATTCTCTTGCCTTACCTTATTATCCGAATACACCCGATGAATCATTTTCATCACTGAAGATGAATGACAAAGTACTCACTTCTCATTTTCTGACGGATGTGAATTTAATGGCAAGGCGAAACTTGTCTGAGAAAATGCCCTCTATAGTAATAAGGCAAGTGTTGAGAGTACTGGCGAAAGATCAATTGCGCAAAGAAGCGGCCAAAGATGACAATGTTGGTAATTTAGTCTTCAACGTTTGGAATCTGCTGACAGAGCAGCCCGATACGCGCAGTTGGCTAACGCTGCCAGGGCTGGTGCAAACGGCCAGTCTGCAAGTCAATGCAGGCGAGCAACGAATAAAGGTGGGAGAGCAAGAATATCAGTTTTCTGTACCGGAAAAAGGCACCACTTTGGTGTGGGTTTCTCGTCAGGGACGTCATTCAACCATCTGGCATAAACAACTAGGAAGATTGTAATGAAAAAGTGGATATTGGGACTGTTAGTCACATTCTCATTGATTGGATGTGCTGAAAATACCGCAGGATTAAGAGTTGATGGCGCTTCGCAAAAAGTGCTATTTGGCGACAATGTATTAGGTAATCGCTTGGTTGTTGAAGACATTGCAACTAACCAAGTGGATGGTCATACGAGGGGACTTGTGCGTTTAGTGAGTCATTACCAAGGTGACCAAATTATCGAGTACCGTTTTTCTTGGTATGACGATGATGGGCTTGAAGTCAATAACAGACAAAGTCCTTGGAAACAAAAGATCATCAGTGGGATGGAGACGGTGTCGTTGTCGGAGATTTCTGTCAATCCAAATGGAAAACAGTTTCGCGTACAGATCCGTGGGTCAAATAATTAAATTGGGAAAGTAAGGAACCAATATGAACAAAAGTATTATCGCATTGCTAGGGCTCGCTGTCATTTTGGGCGGCTGTTCAAATAAAGTCAGCTACGGAGATGCACAATCCGTTGAAACGACGACAGTTGATTTTGGTTCAACAGATTTACAAAAAATCGCGGGGGAAATGGTTGATAGCATGATGATGTCAGGTTCGGTAGCAGCGATTACCCGTGATTCTCGTCCTATCGTGTTTGTTGAGCGAATCAAAAATAAAACCAGTGAGCACATTGATACTGAATCTATCACTGACACCATCAGTACTAAGATGTTGAATTCAGGTAAGTTCCGCTTCGTCGACATGGATCGTGTTGAAGCCGTGCGCGAACAGCTCAATTTCCAAAATAATGATGAGTTGGTCAACCAAAGTACCGCCGTTCAGTTTGGCAAAATGGTTGGCGCACAATATATGCTGTATGGCAACTTGTCGAGTATTGTGAAAAACGCAAGCAGTGATAAAGATGTATATTACAAAATGACGATGCGTTTAATGGATCTTCAAAGCGGCCTTATTGAATGGGCAGATGAAACCGAAATTCGTAAACAGCAGTCAAAAAGTTTACTCGGTTTTTAATCACAAAATTGAGTAATTGAGAGAAGAGGTCCTTATGGCGAGAATGTCTTGGCGTGAAGCTTGTCAGCTTGATCGTACCTTAACGTCGCTAGAAGGATTCTTCTCTGCTCCCCCTGATTACGCACAAACGCTGACAGGGGGGTTAACAAACCGATGTTGGAAAATTGTCACGGAGGAACGCAGCTTTGTTTGGCGGCCTAATACGCCGATCACTCAAGCCTTTTCCATTTCGCGTTTTCAAGAATATCAAATTCTCTCTGCTATCGAATCTTCTCACTTAGGCCCCAAGCCACTTTCCATTAATGATCAAGGATTATTGGTTGAATGGATTGATGGCCAATCCCTTACTGGTGGTTTACCTTTCGATTCTCTATTAAAAACACAGATAAAGATCCATAATCTCAGTACAGCACGCATCCCAGTTGCCCCTTTCAGTTTTATCGCTCGGGTTGATCATTATTGGCTACAGCTCAAAGCTGAGTATAAAAGTGAGGACTTGTCGGCTTTATATCAACGTTGGCGCACCGCACCTAACCTTGCTGATGTTGGTCAGACTTTGTGTCACTTTGATTTAGCTGGCTACAATATGGTTAAAACCGATGAAGGTAACCGCGTGATTGATTGGGAATACGCCTCAATTGCCGACCCCCGACTCGACCTGGCTTTAAGCATTGATGTTGCAGAAGAAAAACCATTAGAGGCGGTCTACCGTTATTGTCAATTGCGTGAGATTGTGGGGGTCGATGATTGGGTCGAAGGAGTGGTGGCTTGGCATCCAAGAGCAACAATGATGGCCATGTTATGGTATTTGTTAGCACATCAATTATGGGGTGATGACTATTATCGCCAACAAGCCGAACATCTAAAACGCACATTATGTAGCTAGGATCACTGTTTCGTCGTTTTGTTGCAGTAAATTAAGGTTAAAGTCTTTGAAACCACAATCTTCGTGGTAGATTAAAAACCTCAAGGAGTGGGGAGTTATTATGATTATTTATCTGCACGGTTTTGATTCAACAAGCCCAGGAAACCATGAAAAAGTACTGCAATTGCAATTTATTGACAGCGATGTCCGTTTTATTAACTACAGTACACAGCATCCCAAACACGATATGCAGCATCTTCTAAAAGAAGTGCATAAAGTGATTGAGTTGTCTGATGACCCACATCCGATTATTTGTGGTGTAGGCCTCGGCGGCTTCTGGTCTGAGCGGATTGGATTCTTATGCGGAATTAAGCAAGTGGTGTTTAATCCTAACTTGCATCCGGAAACAAACATGACTGGACGCATCGATCGCCCTGAAGAGTATGAAGATATTGCGACTAAGTGTGTTGAGCAATACAGGGTAAAAAATAAAGGACGCTGTTTAGTGATTTTATCTAAAGAAGATGAAATTCATGACAACAGCAAAACAGCAGCAGAGCTCGAAAACTACTACGATATCATTTGGGATGAAACCCAGAACCATAAGTTCAAGAAAATCTCACAGCATTTGCAAGCGATGAAGGCATTTAAAGAATCAAATTAAGCATCCGTGCATCATAGTTTCGACTGAACGACTCACAATTGTGAGTCGTTTTTTTATTGCCCAACACCTCTATATCTCGTAGTGAAATAGGGGAATTCTTTGGTTGCACCATGAGTTTTGCTCTATATAATGATTAAACTATAAATATTTTGATAAATATCAAAAAAAATTGAGAGCAAGTCTTAAATTTGCCTAATTTGTGTGTAGTTACATGCATTTATCCTAATGAAACGTGCTGCGAAGATAGCTTCATTTGCTGAACAAGATTTATCTGAAGCAAGCGCATTACTGAGAATTCCTTCAGTGTGAGATTTCACGCTGAATCATGTTTATTTCTTTTTGAGGATTATTGTTGTGACACGAATTATCGTAGTCGGTGGTGGCGCGGGTGGTTTAGAGCTCGCGACTAAACTTGGTCGCACTCTTGGCCGTAAAAATCGCGCAGAAATCACATTAGTGGATCGTAAAGCAAGCCACTTATGGAAACCGTTATTGCATGAAGTGGCAACGGGTTCATTAGATGAAGGAGTGGATGCGCTAAGCTATCGCGCTCACGCAAAAAATCATCGTTTTGATTTCCAAATGGGTAGTCTTGCTGACATCGATCGTGAACGCAAAGTGATTGTTCTTAGTGAATTGCAAGATGAGCATGGTGAATTGTTAATGCCAAGTCGTGAGCTTGAATATGACATTTTGGTGCTGGCAATCGGTTCAACGTCTAACGACTTCAATACTCCAGGAGTTCGTGAGCATTGTATCTTCCTTGATAGCCCTGAACAGGCAAATCGTTTTCGTACTGAAATGAACAATGAGTTTCTAAAACTTCATGCGAAAAATGGTAACGGTACAGTTGATATTGCGATTGTTGGCGCAGGTGCAACGGGTGTTGAATTATCTGCAGAGCTACATAATGCAGTAAAAGAGCTGCGGACTTATGGTTTTGGCGATCTTGATTCAAGCAAACTGAATGTCAACCTTGTGGAAGCGGGTGAGCGTATTCTACCCGCTCTTCCACCTCGCATTTCTAGTGCTGCGCATAGCGAATTAACGAAATTAGGTGTCAACGTTCGTACTGCGACTATGGTCACGCGAGCAGATAAGGATGGCCTAATAACTAAAGATGGCGAAAAGATTCCCGCTCAGATCATGGTGTGGGCTGCTGGCATCAAAGCACCGGATTTTATGAAAGAGATTGCTGGTTTGGAAACAAACCGCATTAATCAGTTAGTGGTAAAAAACACCTTACAAACCACAAGAGATGACGATATTTTTGTGATCGGTGATTTAGCACAATGTACACAAGCCGATGGTTCATTTGTGCCACCTCGTGCACAAGCAGCGCACCAAATGGCAAGCCAAGCGTTCAAGAATATTGTTGCTAAGCTTAACGGGCGTGAGCTCAAACCGTATGTTTATAAAGATCACGGTTCGTTGGTTTCATTAAGTCGTTTTTCTACCGTTGGTAGCTTAATGGGTAATTTAACCAAAGGCTCGATGATGGTTGAAGGTCGTATTGCGCGAGTCGTGTACATTTCTTTGTATCGCATGCACCAAATGGCGCTGCACGGTATGTTCAAAACAGGGTTGATGATGTTAGTTGGCCGTATTAATCGTGTGTTGCGTCCAAACTTAAAGCTTCACTAATATTCCCAGCGTACTGGCTATAAAAAAGCCTCGCCTTTGTTAAAAGGCGAGGCTTTTTTTGTCATCCCACCACCACCGCCTTGGGCGATAGTGGTGGTTATATCAAATTCAAGTTATTTAATGGTACTTGAGCGATAAGTGTTATGTGTTAGCCAACTATGCTGAGCATTGGTTGGTACTGAGCCATCTTGGTTAATGTTTGAGAAATGGAACGAATGTTGGTTCCAAATTCTCGTTGCATTTTCCCATGGTTTATCAGCATCGGCTGATTCATAAACGTAGACGCCGTGGTTGATTGCGCTTTCTTTTGCATAATCATTTGCGACCACAATAAGCGATGCATTGTTGTTGCCTTCGAGATCCGCCACAACAGGATATTCCCACAAGGTGTTCGACGAGTTAGCAATCGTTGCTAATACTGCTCCCGTGCGCCCATCAAGAATACGGACTCTCAGAAGATCTTGTACGATAACTTCATCAATGCCATCACCAGTGAAATCGTAAGCCGAGACACCAATTTTACCGCTGTTATAGTCATCATTTGCTACAGACCAAACTTTGCTACCTTGTGCATTATACATATCAACAGCATGATAACCTGCATAGACAATACCAGTGTTCAGGTAACTATCATTAATGCTTTCCCCAACAACAAACTGAACTGCATTAACGTGTTTTTTGAAGGTAAAGATAGGTTTTGGTTTGCTCCAAACATTTAAGCCTACCAATTGGGTATTGCTTGGGACTGTGTATCGTTCAGTGGTTGCTTTGCTCTTCATGACGGGAACAGCATAAGGAATCGTTTTAGTTTTCCAAACAGGAGCTAGGTAAGAAACTGTTTTGGTATGCCAGCCAAAGAACCAGTAAGAAACTTGTTTTGTTCTCCACTCCAATCCAAGGTATGGAACTTCTTTGGTTCGCCACTCTAATGCTGGGTATTTAAAGGCTGAGTCTTTTGAACCTAACGTTATTTTCGAACCATCATTGAGAGTGAATTCCATCTCGAGTACGCCATATGTCCACCACGTTTTATATTTGCCGTAGGTTACATCGACAGAGCGGACTTTGCTTGCATCAATAGTATGCAGTGAACCGCCTTGACCACCCACCATATTACTTGCTGTTGATCCAATAGCGTCAATCAGATCTCCTGAGCGGATTTTAAGTTGGTTGTCATCTGCTATTTTAACTGGATGGCTGTGATGTAAATGGGTATATCCATAAACAGGGGACTTAGCTATTTCATTGGTAGAGTTAGTTGCTGCATTACCAAGGAAATTAGAGATAGCTTGTACACCACCGCCTGGGTTTTCAAGGTTATTAACCTCCCATTTTACTGAGCCGTCATGCTCTAATACAGCAAAGCTACTATTTTGTGCAGAGCCTTTCGAGGCCGGAACTGATACCACAATTTCTGGTTTATTGTCGCTATCTAAGTTGGCAACGGAAGAAAACCAAACCGTATCATTCGCTTGATATTGCCAAGTAAATGAGCCATCGCTTTTATAAAGAGCGCCGTTTGAAAATACTTCTTGGATACCATCGCCATCCGCATCAAAACTGATCGGTGATGGAGCCCACTCTAAACTAAATAGCAAACCAGTATCGTAATTATAAACACCATCGGCAGAGAGAATATCAATTGAACCATCATTGTTTAAATCAGATAGTGAAATTGCGCCAACCGAGCGCCATCCAGAAGCACTCTTCAGGATTTGTTTTTTTATCTGACCTTCATTATCTAATATATTGATGTAAGGGCTGATTGTGCTCGTTGTCACAATTTCAACTACACCATTACCATCAAGATCTGCAACAGCAGGAGAGTAGCGAGCATCGGCTATAATGCCACCATTATCGTACGACCAAAGCTCAGAACCATCGATACCACTTAGTGCCCTAACTAATCCACCTTGCGTATATTTATTACCTTCAAAAGTAATAACGATAATATCAGCGATATCATTCTCGTCGATTTTTCCATCACCATTATCATCATTTAACTGAGCAACGATAGGTGCCGCCATAACTTGGTTAGACTCAGGTTTAAATGAACTGCCTTGCCAAGACCATTTTAATTGGGTGTTTATCTCACTAGGGCTTGATGCGATTGCAATGTTACTTGCTGTGATACTGCCTATTGACAGTAGCCCGACCGCACATAACGAAAATTTAGAAGTCATTAGGTAACATCTCTCTCAGTATGTTTGTGTAAATTCCGATTTAAATTGATGTTGTTAACCTGTGCTCTACTTCAACGATAGGTATTACGGTAAATGAGTCGAACATGGCACAACACGAGATGGGGAGATTATCAAGACTTAATAAGAGGGATTCAATCCTACATGGCTCTCATAAATGAGAGGTCTTAAAAATGAAACACTCACTAATGAAATACATTGTCAGTTTAACTTTTAGAAGATCACGTACCCAAACCATTGGAACGGTCTGTAGGAGGGTTGTGTTATTGGTTTTAATAAGAATAGTTAACAACAGAATAGCTCTAACCGGTAAGGATATTAAATCAGTGAGCTAAACTGTATGAGAGATGAATAAAAGAAAAAACGCCCAGGCAGGGCGCTTTGTTAGGCTTTATTCTGCAACGCGGCGAACTTGAATGATCATTCCCATTAATGGATGGTCTAGATAGTGGGTTTCGTTGCTGCGCATACGGCGTTTTTGGTCCATCCGATAGCTCTTTAAAAACTCTTCCTTTTCCACTGTTGGGGAGATAGCTTCTAGGTTTCCAAGTTGAACCTCGGCATTTTGCTCTTCAGGTGTAATGTCTAACTCCAATGATTTACTTTGGAGCACGATTTCTCGCACACTCGGGGCTTTAAGGTCGAGCGTGGTTTCAGCATAAAGATAGTGCTGCACATAGATTTGCAATTTACCGTCGAGTTCGTAAAGGGGACTCGCGATGCTTTGTTCTAGCACTCCGTTTACTGGCGATTCTTCTAGTACGGCTACTTTTTCACTGCCGTCAGTATTGAATTTAGCGGAGTAATCTTTACCCGCCTGAATATGGAAAATCGGTGCGGAAGTTCTGCCTTGATCGCCTTGACGCCAAGCCGTATGCAATAGCACTTCAAAGCCGGCGTGGTTTTTCAGTTTTTGTGCTTGGTCGTTAAGTTGGTAGTCGGAAAAAGGCAGCATTTTCACGCCTTTTTCTTGGCGATAGTTTAAGTCACTAAAACTACCCGCGCGTTGAATATTGATCTCAGGCAATGAGTTAGGCCACGACTCACTGACCTTCTCTGCATCAATTGCACGCTTAAAAATGATCACTTCTATGTCAAATTGCCGTTGTGCCAGACTTGGCATCGAAATAAGCAAAAGTAGGAGTGGGATCAGTTTTTTCATTATGGCTCCATCATTTTTTGTGCGTAATTTATGCTCTAGGCATCAGGTTTTGTTGGAATTCGCTGAGCATACTCGACACAAATTGAATTCGTTCACGTCTATCGGCTAATGGTACAGCAAACTTAAACTTAGTTGGCCCTTCCATTGCAAATTTTTTCGGTTGTGATTGCAGAAGTCTAACCAAAAAGACGGGGTTAATGTCAGCATCTGGATAGAACTCAATGTAGCCGCCTTTTTCATGTGCTTCGATTTTCTTCACTTTTATACGTGCAGCATCAATTTTGACTTCAGCAACGCCGAGTAAGTTATTTGCAGCATCAGGTAACTTACCAAAGCGATCAATCAACTCGACTTTGAGCTCGGCGAGCTCATCTCGGCTAGCGACACTCGCTATCTGTTTATACATGGAGATGCGAGTATTTACATCAGGAATGTAATCATCGGGTAATAGCGCTGGCAAACGCATTTCCACTTCGGTTTGTTCACGAAGCAAATCGTCAAGAGAAGGTTCTCTGCCATTTTTTAATGCTTCAACCGCTTGCTCTAGCATCTCCATATAGAGAGTAAAACCAATTGATTGGATCTGACCGCTCTGTTCATCGCCCAATAATTCACCCGCTCCACGGATTTCTAAATCGTGCGTTGCTAGAGTAAAACCGGCTCCAAGATCTTCAAGAGATGCAATCGCTTCTAAACGTTTCACGGCATCTTTAGTGATGGCTTTAGGATGTGGAGTGAGTAAGTAAGCATAAGCTTGATGGTGAGAACGTCCTACTCGGCCACGAAGTTGGTGTAGCTGTGCTAGGCCAAGGTTGTCTGCGCGGTCCATAATGATGGTGTTCGCCGTCGGGACATCAATCCCTGTCTCGATGATGGTGGTGCAGACCAATACGTTGAAGCGTTGGTGATAAAAGTCGTTCATCACTTTTTCCAGCTCACGTTCACGCATTTGTCCATGGGCGACGGTAATTCGAGCTTCAGGGACCAGCTTTTCTAAATCGGCGGCCACTTTGTCGATAGTTTCTACTTGGTTATGTAGAAAATAAACCTGTCCACCGCGCATGATTTCACGTAATACGGCCTCTCGAATCGTATTGTCATCATGCTGGCGTACAAAGGTTTTGATGGCTAATCGTCGTGCGGGTGGTGTGGCGATAATCGATAGATCGCGCATTCCGCTCATCGCCATGTTTAACGTGCGCGGAATNTTGTCCATGGGCGACGGTAATTCGAGCTTCAGGGACCAGCTTTTCTAAATCGGCGGCCACTTTGTCGATAGTTTCTACTTGGTTATGTAGAAAATAAACCTGTCCACCGCGCATGATTTCACGTAATACGGCCTCTCGAATCGTATTGTCATCATGCTGGCGTACAAAGGTTTTGATGGCTAATCGTCGTGCGGGTGGTGTGGCGATAATCGATAGATCGCGCATTCCGCTCATCGCCATGTTTAACGTGCGCGGAATCGGCGTTGCCGTTAGCGTGAGAATATCCACATCAGCACGCATCGCTTTCACTTTTTCTTTTTGGCGAACGCCAAAACGGTGTTCTTCATCAACGATCAAAAGACCAAGATCGCTAAATTTTAGCTCGCTGGAAAGCAGTTTATGCGTGCCAACCAAAATGTCGACTTTGCCGTCGGCGACATCTTGTAGAATCTGCTTTTGCTCTTTTGCTGATTTGAAGCGTGATAAAACTTCGACACGGATCGGCAGGTTAGCGAATCGGTCTCGAAAGTTCTCAAAATGCTGCTGTGCGAGTAAGGTTGTCGGCACTAATACGGCCACTTGTTTATTGTTGTCGGTGCAAACAAAGGCGGCGCGCATGGCGACTTCTGTTTTGCCAAATCCAACGTCACCACACACTAATCGGTCCATCGCTTTTTTCTGACACATGTCCGATAGCACGGCGTTGATAGCTGTATTTTGATCATCGGTTTCTTCAAATGGAAAACCCGCTTTAAAGGTCGCGTATTGACCACGATCCAGAGCGAACTTATAGCCTGGTTTGAGCTCTCGCTTGGCGTAAACATCCAGCAGCTCAGCAGCGACATCACGGACTTTTTCGGCCGCTTTTCGTCGTGCTTTGGTCCATGCTTCACCCCCGAGCTTATGCAATGGTGCGCTTTCTTCCGCGCCGCCAGAGTAACGACTAATGAGATTCAATGAAGCGACAGGGACATAAAGTTTGGCTTCGTTTTGATACTCAAGGGTGACGTATTCGGTCATCATGCCACCCGCTTCAAGCGTCTGTAACCCGAGATAACGGCCGATACCATGATCAATATGAACAACGGGTTGCCCTGGTTTGAGTTCAGCTAAGTTACGAATGACAGCGTCACTATTGGTGACTTTACGATCTTTCTTACGGCGAAGAATGACACGGTCACCGAGTAAATCACTTTCGCAGATGAACGCTAAGTTGGCATTGTTATCAATAAAGCCGTGCTCAGATGCCCCTAATACGAGACATTGTTTTTCTTTTGCTTGGCACGCTTGCTGGAAGGTTTCTTTTTCGATAGGGCGCAGTTTTACGCGTTGCAATAGCTCTAGTAATGCTTCGCGACGGCCTTCTGATTCGACGGAAAAAATGATTTTCCCAGTGAAACTTTCACTAAATTGCCGGATGGCGGCTAAAGGCTCTTTATTTTGATGCATGACCGCCAAGTCGGGTAATGCACTGACCGCTAAATTGATCCGCCCTTGCTTTTCTGAAATCGGTTCCACACTGAGTTGGATCTGAGCCACGTTTTTGAAAAGACTGAAAAGCTCATCTTTTTTAAGCCACAATTCATGAGGTGGCAGCAACGGGCGAAGAGGGTCAACTTTACGCTGCTGGTAACGATATTCGACGTCGGTTAAAAACTGGTCAATCGCTGTTTCGATATTTCCTACGACAATTAGTTGGCTTTCTGGCGCGATATAATCGAACAAAGTTTCGGTGTGTTCAAAAAATAGTGGTTGCCAGTATTCAATACCGGCTGGCCAAATCCCCTTTGAGACTTGCATATAGACAGATTCTGGTTCACGACGCGCTTCAAATCGTTGACGCCAGCGGGTGCGAAAATCTTCAATTGCACTTTCTGTGGTGGGAAATTCATGAGCAGGTAGCAAGCGTATCTCACTGATCTCTTCAATTGAGCGTTGATTCTCAGGATCGAAGGTGCGTATGGTGTCGATTTCATCATCAAAAAAATCAATGCGATAAGGATCGCTGCTGCCCATTGGAAATAAATCAAGAATCGAACCTCGGCTGGCGTACTCGCCAGGGCCAAACACTTGATCAACATGACGATAGCCCGATTTTTCCAGCTGAAGACGCAGTTTATCTAAGGAAAACTGATCGCCAGTTTTAACCAGCAGGGTATGCTGTAGCAGAAATTCTCGCGGCGTCTGACGCTGCAATATGGTGCTCACTGGCACAATGGTAATGCCTGTTTTCAAGCTCGGTAATTGATATAGGCGCGCGATGCGATCAGAAATGATCTCTTGATGAGGCGAAAAACTATCATAAGGCAAAGTTTCCCAATCAGGAAACAGCGCCACTTCGGCGTTACTAAACTGCTCAATTTCGTGCTGCAGCTTTAAGGCGGTTTGAGGATCAGGTACAGCCAGTAAAGTGTGGCTATTATGCTGGTTGGCCAGCTCTGCAATTGCCAACGCAAGGCTTGCACCACGTAGGTTACCAATGTGTTTTTTGTCGCCCGCGCCAGCAGGTTTAATCAGAGTCAGTAAAGAGTGTGTAGTCATGAGAACGCTTATGGTTTATTTCGGTCTAAAGAGCGTTGACGCAGCAATTTTTGCTGCTGGTACAGTGCGGCTTTAATCAAGAGATCTTGGTCAGTATCTCGCAGTAAATCGTATTTCATCGTGATGAGATAGTGTTGCTCGTCCGCTTGGCAATCAATCACCGAACTATAGCAATAAATAGCGGCTGCAGGGTGGTCCAAAAACAGTTTACAGCGGGCTTGGGTACCAATTTCTAGTGCGTTTGGATAACGAAGTGAGAAGCGACTGGCACCAAATGTGCTGGTGATGAAGCGTGAATGTGGCTCATCTTGCTGTGATAACATAAAGGTCAGCAACAAATTCAATTTCGAATTTTGAGTATCAAGTAACTGAACGACGTGCTTGAAATCACTATTTTTCAGTTCTAGTCGTGCACTTTCGGTGAGTGCATCCAACTGGCTAAACTCACTGGCCACAATAAATGGGGCAGGAATCTCCGCTTCAAATATTGATTGGGAAGGTAGCATAAATGTGCTGTCTAAAAGTTCAATATTGGTTGTCAGTCCATAGTGAACCGTAAAAAATTCTTGCTCGGTCATAAAGGCATCCTTCTCATCGCTTTGTTGATTATCGTCATACCGGCGAACTAATCAAGGTATGTCCTTGTTATCGAGTCTATTTAACCGATTTTTGGCAAATTAAAGCTACAACCTTCCACCGTTTCTCGTTACAGTACTGAGCATCACTTTTAGGCGGTTTTTCTTATGTTTCATCCTATTTCGGCGTTCATCGGCTTGCGTTATTTACGTGGGCGATCCGGTGATAGATTCAGTCGATTTGTCTCTTATATGTCTACGGCGGGGATAACCATTGGCGTGATGTCACTGGTGACGGTGCTTTCGGTCATGAATGGTTTTGAATCCCAGCTCAAAAATAGAATTTTAGGTGTGTTGCCTCAGGCTGTAGTTTCGCAAAATGGCGATCGCACTTTGCTCACGCAAGATGTGCCTCAATTCATTAGCCAGCTCTCTAGCGCCAGAGCGGCTGAACCGATTGTACGCAGTGAAGCGGTTGTTCAAAGCTCATCGCAACTGGCCGCAGGCTTGTTGGTGGGAATTGAACCTAATCAAAATGATCCGATTGCGGCGCACTTGATTGCGGGTCAAGTGAGTGCGCTCAAGCCGGGCGAATATCAACTCTTCCTTGGCCATTCACTGGCGCGGGCGCTCAACGTGACAATTGGCGATAAAGTGCGTTTGATGGTCACTTCAGCTAGCCAATTTACCCCCTTAGGTCGTATTCCTGCGCAGCGTAATTTTACAGTCGCAGGCATCTTCAATACGGGGTCTGATGTGGATGGACAGCTGATGCTGACGCACATCAAAGATGCAGCGCGATTGCTCCGTTTACCATCAAATACTGTGTCGGGATGGCGGCTCTTTTTTGATGATCCTTTTGTGGTCGCAGACCTAGCTAGCGCACCTTTGCCTAAGGGATGGCAATGGAGTGACTGGCGAGATCAGCGTGGCGAGTTGTTCCAAGCTGTTCGCATGGAAAAAAATATGATGGGTTTGATGCTTGGGTTGATTGTGGGCGTGGCGGCTTTCAATATCATTTCCGCGTTGATCATGGTGGTGATGGAAAAACAAGCTGAGGTCGCGATTTTGAAAACGCAAGGCATGACAGATCAACAAGTACTGGCCATTTTTATGGTTCAAGGCGCGAGTAGTGGAGTGATTGGTGCGCTTGTCGGTGGTGTGTTAGGCGTATTGCTTGCCAATAACCTCAATGGATTATTAGAAAGCATGGGGGTTGCGCTGTTCTCTGTGGGGGGAACGCTGCCCGTAGTGATTAACCCCATGCAAATTATGTTGGTGGTGATAGCGGCCATCACGCTCAGCTTATTCGCGACACTGTTTCCTTCCTACCGCGCGTCATCCGTAAAACCTGCCGAGGCTTTAAGATATGAATAACCTTTTACAATGCCATAACGTATGCAAAACCTACCAAGAAGGGGAGCTACGGACTCAAGTGCTAAAAGGCGTCAGTTTTGGCATTCAAGCGGGGGAGTTAGTCTCAATTATTGGGACTTCTGGATCTGGGAAAAGTACGTTATTGCACATTCTGGGTGCACTGGATGAGGCAACCGAAGGTTCAGTGTCGTTTTTAGGTCAGGATTTATCGAGCTTAAGCTCCAATAAACAAGCGAACATTCGCAATCAACATTTGGGTTTTGTGTACCAGTTCCACCATTTATTAGCCGATTTCACCGCTCTTGAGAATGTTGCCATGCCGTTGCTTATTGGTGGCCAAAAAGCATCGCGTGCTAAACAGGCCGCGCAAGCATTGTTAGAAAAAGTGGGGTTGGGACATCGTTTATCTCATCGACCCTCTGAGCTCTCTGGTGGAGAGCGGCAGCGGGTAGCGATTGCGCGAGCGCTTGTTAATCAACCCGATTTGGTGTTAGCCGATGAGCCTACGGGCAACCTTGATCACAAAACGGCGCTGGCGATTTATGATTTGATGCGTCAAATGAATCAAGAGTTTGGCACGGCATTTTTAGTGGTAACGCATGATAGCGAACTTGCTGAAAAAATGGACAGACAGATGCACATGCAAGATGGTTTGCTGATTAATGTGGAGGCACCGTAGATGTTCACCTCGCTCTCTTTAGTGATTGGTCGGCGTTTTAGCCTGGCAAAGCAGCGTAATAAAATGGTGTCGTTTATCTCGCTCTCTTCCATTATCGGTATCGCTGTGGGCGTTGCGGTGATCATCGTGGGTTTGTCGGCGATGAATGGTTTTGAGAGAGAGCTGCAGAACCGCGTGTTATCTGTCATTGCACACGGAGAGTTTGAAGGAGTTCAACAACCCATCGCGAACTGGTCGTCATTAGTCAAGCAAGCCGTGCAGCATCCAAAAGTGGAAGCGGCCGCTCCTTATGTAAAATTGACGGCATTAGCGGAGAAAGGCGCGCAACTGAAAGCGATTGAGGTGCGTGGAATTGATCCGCAAATGGAGCGCGCCGTGTCGCGTTTATCTCAATTTGTCTCTTCCGATGCATGGCAAGGTTTTGTCGCAGGTCAGCAACAGGTCATTTTAGGCAAAGGAGTGGCGGATAAATTGGGCGCGGCAGTCGGTGACTATGTCACTTTGATGATCCCCTCTGCGAATGAGAGCGCTAAAGTTCAAGCGCCAAAGCGCGTGCGCGTCAAGGTCTCAGGGCTTTTGGAACTCAATGGCCAAATTGACCACAGCCTTGCGTTAGTGCCATTGGCAGATGCACAAGCTTACGCCAAATTAGGAGAGCGAGTGACGGGCGTTGCTATCAAGGTCTCAGAGGTATTAAATGCAACTCAAATTGTAAGAGAGGTCGGCAATACGCTTGATCAATACGTCTATCTACGCAGTTGGCAGCAAAAATTTGGCTTTTTGTACCGTGATATTCAGCTGGTCAGAACCATTATGTATTTGGTGATGGTGCTGGTGATTGGTGTGGCGAGCTTCAACATCGTTTCAACACTTATGATGGCGGTAAAAGATCGTGCGGCTGAAATCGCCATTTTGCGCACTATGGGCGCGACCGATGGATTAGTGAAACGAATTTTTGTCTGGCAGGGTGTTTTCTCTGGTGTATTAGGCAGTGTGATAGGTGGCGTGTTAGGTGTGCTGATTGCGTGGAATTTAACAGCGTTAATCAAAGGATTAGAACGGTTAGTCGGCCATCAGTTTTTGTCTGGTGATATCTATTTTGTCGACTTTTTGCCATCACAAGTGAACCTATCGGATGTGGTGCTTGTCTCTTCCACGGCGATTGTGTTGAGCCTATTAGCTACTTGGTATCCGGCCTCTCGGGCCAGTCAACTGAATCCGGCGTCTGTGCTTAGCGCTAAATAATCTCAACTCGGATTCTTTTCGTTCATCAGCATTGAGCTATTTTTAGCAAACAAAAAGGACCACTTGGTCCTTTTTCAACATCATGCGACATCGTTTTACATGCTCAGTTGTATAGCCAGTCTCAATCTCTTGAAGCTTTTATCTCGCTTGGCGCTTTTGCCAGCTTCTTACGACAGAATAGCGCCATAAACCGTGAATGCCGAAGTAGCCGATTATGGCGGATATCACTCCGCACATCATGCAACCTAAAAGGAATGGCGGACCAATGGTACTCATTTGTTGCATGATAAAATGCCAAGAGAGTTCAAAGTGAAATGGTTGTGGTGGTGTTTGCATTACCCATGCGCCAAGCTTGTAGGCGAAGTAGAACAGCACTGGCATGGTGATGGGGTTGCTAATCCAGACCAAGGCTACAGAGAGCGGTAAATTGACGCCGCACATAATGGCAAGGCCAGCGGACATGATCATTTGACTCGGAAGTGGAACAAAAGCCATGAACAAACCTACGGCGAAGGCGCCCGCTGCTGAGCGGCGGTTCAAACACCATAAATTGGGGTTGTACAGCACATTGCCAAAAATTTTTAATGCCTTCTGACGCTTAATCACTTCATGGTTAGGCATAAAACGTTTGATGAACTTTCTTGGCATCGTGACATGACTCTCTTATCTAATTACTGGACCCTAGCTTCGTTTTCGCTAACCGCCATTTCTGCTTCTTATTGGCCTTGGATGCCAGATTGGAAATGGATTATGCCTCTATTCGCCATTCTTATACTCTCTGTCGTTTATAGAAAACTGCGCTTTCTCTCAGGAGTAACAATGGCTTTAATGGTCATTGTGATCAGCGGGAACTTATTACGTGAGCAGTCCAACACTATTTTTCAGACAGGTTCGGATATTACCATAAACGGACAGGTTAACAGCTTTTTTAGACAAATTACTCATGGTTATGAAGGAACAATTTCGATTCGATCAATCAATGGTCAAACCTTAGGCATTTTTTTGCGGCCCAAGGTGCGATTAATTGCTCCTTTACCGTTGAAGTATGGTGACGTGGCTGAATTCTCCATCACAGTAAAACCTATCTTTGGTCGGTTAAATGAGACCGGGTTTGATGCAGAGGCGTACTCTTTGAGCCAAGGTATTGTGGCTCGTGCAACGGTTAATAATGGACAGTCTTATCGCATTGAATCATTACCAGAATGGCGAGCACAATGGTACCAGAAGATCAAAACCTGGCTCGCTGATGATCCCAATCTTGGTATTTTAATGGCGCTTACGTTTGGTGAGCGCAGTGATATTTCAACGGCACAGTGGCAAGCATTACGAGACAGTGGGCTGATTCATTTGGTTGCCATTTCTGGTCTGCACATTGGCATCGCGTTTGGTTTTGGTTATAGCCTTGGGCTCGTATTGATGCGTTTGCATCATCGCATGGGGTGGTCGCCATTCGTCGTAGGAAGCTTGTGCGCACTAGGCTATGCTTGGTTGGCTGGCTTTACCTTGCCCACTCAACGCGCACTGATCATGTGTTTGCTTAATGTGGCGATGATTGTCCTCAATGTCCGTATCAATACGTTGCAGCGACTGCTTATGACGTTATCGGCGGTGCTGCTCATCGATCCTTTTGCT
This sequence comes from Vibrio sp. V04_P4A5T148, assembly GCF_963875605.1. Classification (NCBI taxonomy): domain Bacteria; kingdom Pseudomonadati; phylum Pseudomonadota; class Gammaproteobacteria; order Vibrionales; family Vibrionaceae; genus Vibrio; species Vibrio sp. V04_P4A5T148. Next base: position 63,766 of record NZ_CAWNMS010000020.1, on the reverse strand, counting down.
GCGTTATCCAGTAGCTTTTGGATGTCCTTTATTGCTGTCTCAGTGGTGTTCTACCAACTTTCTCTACCTCAAACTAATCGATTTTTTTTATGGCGTTTATTGACGATGCAGATTGGGTTAGTGCTGTGTATGCTTCCGGTAACCGCTTATTTTTTCGGTGGGGTCAGTACCAGTGCGGCGCTCTATAACTTAGTGTTTATTCCTTGGTTCAGTTTTGTGGTGGTTCCGGCGATCTTTGTGGCTTTAGTCTGTACGTTTTTGACTTTTGATGGCGCACCTATGGTGTGGCATTGGGTGGCCAAATTGCTCATTCCAGTTGATTGGTCAATACATTATTCAAGCCTCAGTTGGTTTCCTATTTCTGGGGCTGTTTTGGCTCTGTTGAGCAGTGCTCTGTTGCTGTTTGTGTTTTCACCGTTGATCTCGCGTTTTGCACTTGCGGTTTACAGCCTCATTGTGATGGTTTCTTGGCTCACCATTCCGATAAAAACAGGTTGGCGGATTGATGTGTTAGATGTTGGGCATGGGTTAGCGGTGTTGATCGAAAAAGAAGGACGCTACGTGCTTTATGATACTGGTGCAAGTTGGCAAGGTGGTGATCACATCCAAGCAACAGTTGCCCCCGTGTTAAACAAACGGGGAGCTACGCAATTAGACGGGTTGATTTTGAGTCACTTGGATAACGACCATGCAGGTGGAAGAGCGGAAGTTGAGCGTGTTTGGCAGCCCAAATGGAAACGTGCTAGTCAAACGATAGCGGGTTACCAACCTTGTATTGCTGGCGAACAATGGCAGTGGCAACAACTCTCTTTTGATGTTATCTGGCCACCAAAAACTGTAGCGCGGGCTTACAATCCTCACTCTTGCGTGATTCGAATCTTTGACCAAAATACCGGTTTTTCAGTGCTTTTACCCGGGGATGTGGATGCTATGAGTGAGTGGTTACTTGCGCGAACAGAGCAATCCTTACAAAGTCATATCCTGCTTGTACCACACCACGGTAGTAGGACATCTTCTACTGTTGCTTTGATTCGTAAGGTGAATCCTGAGGTCGCTATTGCCTCGCTCGCCAAAGGCGGACGCTGGCAATTACCTTCCGCACAGGTTGTTCAACGCTACCAGCAACATGGAGCAAACTGGTTGGATACGGGTGAAGCAGGGCAAATTAGCGTTATTTTTGGCATGCAGAATTATCAAGTTAGCAGCTTGCGTATCTCTCGCTCTCAGGCTTGGTATAGGCAGATGCTCCGTAACGAGGTAGAATGAGCGCAATATTTTCTTAAAAACAAAGCATTTCTATGTCACTCAATACTGACGAAACCACTTGGCAAACCTTCAAACGCCTGTGGACCTATATCCGCCTATATAAATCTGGCCTAGCAGTTGCGGTTGTCGCATTGATTATTAATGCGGTCTCTGACACCTATATGGTGTCGTTACTTAAGCCTCTTCTAGATGAAGGATTTGGTAATGCGGAATCCGATTTCTTGCGAGTGCTGCCTTTTATTATTTTAGGGATGATGGCGCTGCGTGGTTTAAGTGGCTTTGTCTCCTCGTACTGCTTGAGCTGGGTTTCTGGCAATGTCGTGATGTTGATGCGTCGAAAAATCTTCAATCAATTCATGCACATGCCTGTCAGTTTTTTTGATAGAGAATCAACAGGTGGCCTGTTATCACGTATCACCTATGATTCAGAGCAAGTGGCTGGGGCGACCAGTCGTGCATTGGTCAGCATTGTTCGCGAAGGTGCGAGTATCATCGGCCTATTGACCTTGATGTTTTGGAATAGCTGGCAGTTATCTTTGGTATTAATCGTGGTTGCGCCAGTGGTTGCGATGGGGATTGGTATTGTCTCTAAACGTTTTCGCAAGATCTCAAAAGGGATGCAGACCACCATGGGTGATGTGACCTCTTCAGCAGAGCAGATGCTAAAAGGGCACAAAGTCGTACTGAGCTATGGTGGACAAGACGTAGAGCGTAAACGTTTTGACCATGTCAGCAATCAAATGCGTCAACAAACAATGAAGCTGGTTGCGGCGCAGTCCACTGCTGACCCTATTATTCAAATGATTGCTTCTTTAGCACTTGTCACTGTGCTGTTTTTAGCCAGCGTTGATTCTATTCGTGCCGAATTAACACCAGGTACTTTTACGGTGGTGTTCTCGGCAATGTTTGGCTTGATGCGACCACTGAAAGCGTTAACGAGTGTTACCTCCGATTTCCAACGTGGTATGGCGGCCAGCCAAACATTATTTGAGCTGATTGATTTAGAAACCGAGCGCGACACTGGCCAGTTTGAAGCCGAAAAAGTACGTGGTGACGTTAGAGTTCAGGATGTGACCTTTACTTATCAAGGTAAAGAAAAACCAGCGCTGTCTCATGTGAGCTTTGAGATCCCTCAAGGTAAAACAGTCGCGCTTGTTGGGCGTTCCGGCTCAGGGAAAAGTACTATCGCGAGCCTCTTGACTCGTTTTTACGATGTCGATTCAGGTGCTATCTATCTAGATGATCATGATATTCGCGATTATAAACTGAAGAACTTGCGCACCCACTTTGCGCTGGTTTCGCAAAATGTTCACCTCTTCAACGATACCATTGCCAATAATATTGCTTACGCGGCAGAAAATGAGTATACGCGTGAGCAAATTGAGCACGCGGCTAGGCTTGCTCATGCCATGGAGTTTATCAATAACATGCCTGATGGCTTGGATACCATGATTGGTGAGAATGGAGCCAGTTTATCGGGTGGTCAACGTCAACGAGTAGCGATTGCACGAGCGTTATTACGTGATGCACCCGTACTTATCCTAGATGAGGCGACTTCTGCGTTGGATACAGAATCTGAGAGAGCGATTCAATCAGCACTTGAAGAGCTACAAAAGAATAAAACGGTATTGGTCATTGCGCACCGCTTGTCGACGATTGAAGAAGCCGATGAAATTCTAGTGGTCGATGAGGGTGAAATTATCGAACGTGGTCATCATGCTCAGTTAATTGCACAGGATGGGGCGTATGCCCAACTACATCGAATTCAATTTGGTGACTAATCAGTGATTGAAAAAATCTGGTTCGGACATCACCCAGCGTGTTTTTTGTTGTGGCCACTGTTGTGGCCACTGAGTGTCTTGTTTCTGTTGGTCAGTCAAGCACGTAAGCGAGCATTCCAAGCGAACAAAAAAGAGCGCTATAAGGCTCCCGTTCCTGTGGTGGTGGTGGGTAATATTACTGCGGGTGGTAATGGTAAAACACCGTTGGTTGTATGGTTAGTGGAAGCTTTACAAGAACAAGGCTTCAAACCAGGAGTTGTTTCGCGTGGGTATGGTGGTAAGGCTCCGGTTTATCCATTAGTGCTGCAAAGTGATACGCCAACCGCTCACTGCGGTGACGAACCTAAATTGATTCACCAGCGCACGGGGGCTCCGGTTGCTGTTGCACCAAAGCGCTCACAAGCAGTGCAAGCCCTGCTTCCGTTGGGTGTTGATGTGATCATCACTGACGATGGCCTTCAGCACTATGCATTGGAGCGTGATCTCGAATTTGCAGTCGTGGACGGCGTTCGTCGCTTCGGTAATGAGCAGTTCATGCCTTTAGGTCCGTTAAGAGAGCCACTCTCTCGGTTAGCGGAAGTTGATTTTATTGTGACTAATGGCGGTCAAGCTCAATATGGCGAATTGGCTATGCACCTTTCACCTAGCTTAGCCGTTAACTTAGTGACAGGTCAGCAAGCGCCAGTGAGCCAGTTACCTGCATTAGTGGCTTTTGCTGGCATTGGTTATCCCACGCGCTTTTTTAATACATTAGAAGCTTTAGGTGCAAAGACAGTATTGACCCAAGGTTTTGCTGATCACCGAGAGTATCAATATTCAGAATTAGAGGCGCTTGCGCAACATGGAGCAAACGTCATCATGACAGAAAAAGACGCAGTGAAATGTGCGGCCTTTGCACAAGAAAACTGGTGGTATCTTCCCGTTTCTGCGCAATTTAGTTCGCCAGATGAAAGGCGTATTTTGGACAAAATAAAAGAGGTAATGGAATCATATGGATCACCGTCTGCTTGAAATTGTAGCTTGCCCTGTATGTAAAAGTAAGTTGACTTATGATAAAGAAAATCAAGAGCTTATTTGTAAGTTAGATCGTTTGGCCTACCCAATAAAAGAAGGGATTCCTGTGTTGCTTGAGCCAGAAGCGCGTAGCATGACGATGGATGAGGGACGATAATGGCTTTCACCGTTATTATCCCTGCTCGTTATCAGTCAACTCGCTTACCTGGCAAACCTTTGGCTGATATCGGCGGTAAACCCATGATTCAGTGGGTTTATGAGCAAGCGTTACAATCGGGAGCTGAGCAGGTCGTTATTGCTACTGATGATGCTCGTGTTGAAGCGGCTGTCCATGCGTTTGGTGGCAATGTTTGTATGACATCATCACATCACGAGTCCGGTACTGAGCGTTTAGCCGAAGTGGTGAAATTAATGGGCATTGCCGATCACCACATTATTGTTAACGTACAAGGTGATGAGCCACTCATTCCACCGAGCATCATCAAGCAGGTCGCTAACAATTTAGCCAACAGTAGCGCGCCAATGGCGACTTTAGCGGTTGAAATTACTGATCAAGCTGAAGTGTTTAACCCTAACGCGGTTAAAGTGGTAACAGATCAAGAGGGTTACGCGCTGTATTTCAGCCGTGCGACAATTCCTTGGGATAGAGACAATTTTGCAACTGGTGGTCAAACGGTGATTCAGCCATTGCTACGTCATATTGGTATTTACGCTTATCGGGCTGGTTTCATCAATACTTATATCAACTGGCAACCCAGTTTACTTGAGAAAATTGAGTGTTTAGAGCAGCTTCGAGTACTGTGGTATGGTGAAAAAATTCACGTTGCCGTTGCTAAAGAAGCACCGCCTGCAGGGGTTGATACACCAGAGGATCTTGAATTGGTTCGTGCTCTCGTTAGTTCACATAACGCTTAAACTGTTTGAACTTACGCCCAGTTCGAAGGAAAAACTAAGGAAAAGGAGCTATTTAGCTCCTTTTCCTCTTTGTATTGGCCTCTGATTGCTAAATCCGAGTTTCACGGAGTTGTGGGCAGGCGGCTAGAATTTCACGTCGTCCACTCTCTTTTAGTTCTTCCAAAATGACATCAAACCCCCATAAGCGGTAAAGGTGTTTTAGTACCTCATGATAGCTTTGATCTAAAGGAATTCTATCGTGTGGAACGTGTTGAAGCGTCAGGGAACGATCACCACGTACATCCACGCTATAGACTTGAATATTTGGTTCTAAATTACTGAGATTATACTGTGCTGCAAGCTTTTCACGGATGGCGTGATAGCCAATATCATCGTGAATGGCACTCACTTCAATAAAATTCTTGCGATCGTCATCCAGAATGGCAAACAGCTTGAAATCGCGCATTACTTTAGGTGAGAGATACTGGCTAATAAAGCTCTCGTCCTTGAAGTTGTGCATAGCAAAATGAACCGCATCTAACCATTCTGTTCCAGCAAGCTCAGGAAACCATTCCCTATCTTCATCGGTTGGTTCTTCACAAATACGTTTAATATCTCTGAACATAGCAAAGCCAAGCGCATATGGATTGATGCCACTAAAATAGGGGCTGTTGTAAGAAGGTTGTGCGACGACACTGGTGTGGCTGTGTAGAAATTCAAGAATGAATTTATCAGAGACAAAGCCTTCGTCATAAAGATGATTTAAGATAGTGTAATGCCAGAATGTGGCCCAGCCTTCATTCATCACTTGTGTCTGTTTTTGTGGGTAAAAATATTGGCTTATTTTCCTCACAATGCGCACAATTTCTCGCTGCCATGGTTCAAGCAGTGGCGCATGTTTCTCAATGAAATAAAGAATGTTTTCTTGTGGCTCACTTGGAAAACGAACTTTAAGATCTTCTTCTTTGGTTTTTGCTTTGGGTACGGTGCGCCACAGTTCATTAACTTGTGATTGTAGATAAGCTTCGCGCTCTTCTTGACGTGCTTTTTCTTCTGCTATCGATATTTTTTCAGGTCGTTTATAGCGGTCAACACCATAATTCATTAACGCGTGGCATGAGTCGAGGAGTGATTCGACTTCGGGTACGCCATATTTTTCTTCGCATTCTGAAATGTAGTTTTTGGCAAACAAGAGATAGTCAATGATAGAGCTCGCATCCGTCCAAGTTTGGAAAAGGTAGTTGCCTTTGAAAAACGAGTTGTGTCCATAGCAAGCGTGCGCCATCACTAAGGCTTGCATGGTGACGGTATTTTCTTCCATCAAATAGGCAATGCATGGGTCTGAGTTAATAACGATCTCATACGCGAGCCCCATTTGGCCATGTTTGTAACCTTGTTCCGTTTGAATAAATTTTTTGCCAAATGACCAGTGGCTGTAATTAATCGGCATGCCAATGCTGGAGTAGGCATCCATCATCTGCTCGGAGGTAATAACTTCAATTTGATTGGGGTAAGTATCGAGACGATAAAACTCAGCTACCCGGCGTATTTCAGTATGGTATTTCTCCAAAAGCTCAAACGTCCAGTCAGGTCCGTCTGGTAACAATTTGCTCTTGCGTTTTGAAGTACCTTTCGCTTTTGTTGTCATTAGTATGCCTCCCTAAGCTGTTTCCTTTTGGAATAGCTCCCTAAATACAGGGAATATGTCATCCACGGTGCGAATGTTTTTAATCGCAAAATTGCCAAATGAGGGTTGTAATTTTTCGTACTCGTGCCACAAGGTTTGGTGTGAGCGACGAGTGATTTCAATATAAGCGTAATACTGGCAATATGGCAGAAGCTTATTGGTGAGGAGTTCTTTACAACGAGGCGAATCATCAGCCCAGTTATCACCATCGGATGCTTGAGCTGCGTAGATATTCCATTCGCCGAGAGGGTAGCGTTGTTCAATGATTTCATGCATTAATTTCAGTGCGCTAGAAACAATCGTGCCGCCGGTCTCTTGAGAGTAGAAGAACTCGTGCTCATCCACCTCTTTGGCTTGCGTATGGTGACGAATAAACACAACTTCGACATTTTCATAAGTGCGAGTTAAAAATAGATACAGCAACACGTAAAAACGTTTGGCAATATCTTTAGTCGCTTGATCCATTGAACCCGACACATCCATTAAGCAGAACATAACAGCTTGGCTCGATGGAATGGGGCGTTTTTCAAAGTTTTTGAAACGTAGGTCAAACGTATCAATAAACGGCACACTTTCAATTTTTTTACGCAACGCTTCGATTTCTTGCTTAAGTCGCTTCTCTTCTAATACTTGAGCGGGCTCTCTATTTTGAATGCGCAGTAACTCTTCTTCTAATTCCCCCATCAAACGACGTTTTCCCGCTGTCATTGCGGTGCGGCGAGCTAGTGATTGTTGCAAAGAGCGAACTACAGCGATGTTCGACGGTACACCTGCCGTTTTGAAACCCGCGCGATGAGTTTTCCATTCTGTAATCTTATTGATTTGATTTTTTTCTAGATTAGGCAATTCCAGATCTTCAAACAGTAGATCAAGATATTCATCTTTAGAGATTTGGAAAATAAATTCATCTTGGCCTTCGCCATCAGCACTCGCATCACCTTGTCCTGAACCATTGCCTTGTCCGCCACCTTTAGGTCTCTCAATTTTATCACCAGTAATAAACTGGTCATTACCCGGGTGAACTCGTTCTTTTAGGCCGCCTTTTCCTTGATGAAACACGGGTTCTTTGATGTCGTGATTTGGGATCGACACATCTTCGCCAGACTCGGTGTTGGTGATGGAGCGACGATTCACTGCGTCTGCAACAGATTCTTTGATCTGCTCTTTATGACGGCGTAAAAAGCGTTGTCTATTGACCGCGCTTTTGTTTTTACCGTTCAATCTTCTATCGATAAATTGCGCCATGAGTATCCCCTTGAAAACGTCACCTTTACGTTAGCCATTGTTGGTATGGCTAACGCATGTACAGGTTTTGGTTTGCTTGAAGTTAAGAAGATTTACGGACGCGTAAATACCACTCAGACAACAGCCTTACTTGTTTTTCTGTATAACCTTTCTCCATCATACGAGCGACAAAATCGTCGTGTTTTTTCTGATCATCCGATGAGGTTTTGGCATTAAAAGAGATAACAGGAAGTAGCTCTTCGGTATTTGAGAACATTTTTTTCTCAATGACGGTACGCAGTTTTTCGTAACTGGTCCAAACCGGATTTTGTCCATTGTTGTGCGCTTTCGCACGCAGTACAAAATTGACGATTTCATTTCGGAAATCTTTCGGGTTACTAATGCCTGCTGTTTTCTCGATTTTTTCTAACTCGTTATTGAGCGATGAACGATCGAAAAGTTGGCCAGTTTCAGGATCACGATACTCTTGGTCTTGGATCCAGAAATCAGCATAAGTAACGTAGCGGTCAAAAATATTTTGACCATATTCAGAATAAGATTCCAAATAAGCCGTTTGAATCTCTTTACCAATGAACTCGACATAACGAGGCACTAAGTAGCCTTTTAAAAACTCCATATATCGTTCAGCGATTTCTTGAGGGAACTGCTCGCGTTCAACTTGCTGTTCGATGACATAGAACAGATGAACGGGGTTAGCCGCAACTTCCGTTTGGTCAAAGTTGAATACGCGCGACAGTATTTTAAAGGCAAAGCGAGTCGATAAACCGGACATCCCTTCGTCAACACCTGCGTAGTCACGATACTCTTGATAGCTTTTTGCTTTTGGATCGGTATCTTTTAGCGTTTCACCATCGTAGACGCGCATTTTGGAGAAGAGTGACGAGTTTTCCGGCACTTTTAGGCGCGAGAGGATACTAAATTGACCAAGTAATTCTAGTGTGCTTGGTGAGCATGGCGCTTTGGATAGTTCACTGTGTTCAAGCAGTTTTTGGTAAATTTTCACTTCTTCCGAGACGCGTAAACAGTAAGGGACTTTAACGATATAAACCCGGTCCAAAAACGCTTCGTTGTTTTTGTTGTTACGGAATGTCTGCCACTCTGATTCGTTTGAGTGCGCTAAAATCATGCCATCAAAGGGTAGGGCGGATAACCCTTCTGTCCCGTTGAAGTTTCCTTCTTGCGTGGCGGTTAAGAGTGGGTGAAGCACCTTAATTGGCGCTTTGAACATCTCAACAAACTCCATTAACCCTTGGTTGGCTTTACAGAGTGCACCGGAATAGCTATATGCATCGGGATCATCTTGCGAGAAATGCTCGAGTTTTCGAATATCCACTTTCCCAACCAGTGACGAAATGTCTTGGTTGTTTTCATCACCGGGTTCTGTTTTTGCGACGGCAATTTGATCGAGAATTGAAGGTCGTACTTTGACGACTTTGAATTTGGAAATATCGCCACCAAACTCGTGTAAGCGTTTGGCCGCCCAAGGTGATGTAATTGAGCGTAAATAGCGTTTTTCTATCCCATATTCCTGCTTGAGGATTTCGCCATCTTCAACCACATCAAACAGACAAAATGGGTGGTCATTGACTGGGCTACGAACGCCATTTGCAGACAAAACATAAATAGGCATTTGTTGCATTAAAGCTTTGAGTTTCTCCGCCAGTGAAGATTTACCGCCACCAACTGGACCGAGTAGATAGAGAATTTGTTTTCTTTCTTCTAAACCTTGGGCAGCGTGTTTGAGGTAGGAAACAATCTGTTCTATGGCTTCTTCCATGCCATAGAAATCCTCAAAAGTTTTATAACGAGAAATCACCCGGTTAGAGAAAATGCGACTCAATCGGGGGTGTTTTGCTGTGTCTATCAGCTCAGGCTCACCAATCGCCATTAACAGCCGCTCTGCTGCATTGGCATAAGCACTTTTATCTTCTTTACACAGAGCTAAAAACTCTTGCAGTGATAGCTCTTCATCCTTGGCGGCTTCATAGCGTGCCTGAAAGTGGTCAAAAATACTCATAGTGAATTCCCCTCTGAAAACTGTCTAACTGACAACACCGCTTAAAAACACAAATTAATAACAATTTAAGACTAGTCCGAGTTTGACAATTTTGCTTAACAATTATGTGTTTATTTAAATTTCGTGACAGTAATAACGTCGATCAGGTTGAACTATTTAGTGTGTGAATATCAAGAGTTCGAGGGATAAGTTGGTGTTGGAGTTAATAACTGCGAGGGGGAATGTAAAAAAGACGCAGTGTCTGCGTCTTTTCATCTTTCGTCAGCCTACCTTGCTAGGTATTAAAATTTAGGCATTAAAAATTTGTGTAAATTCTGCGGTTGACAAATGGTATTGGCGAGGACAATTACGCCAAGCCGTTAACATGCGACGATATTTATCTGACATTGGCATTTGGCTGTTGAAGTGGTGATCGGCTTTATCAAATTGTGGGTAAAGCCCTTCAGACTCAACCAAGAAACGCACGTAATGAACGCGTTGTGACTCTTTAGCGATATCAAACCCTAAAAAGTGCAGGCGGCGCTGATCCACATTTTTGCTTTCTGCATCGGAGAGCATTTTGTGTGATTCTTGCATTGCGTGATACATCTCCATGATGTCGATCACTTCGCGGCACTCCGCTTCGGTCAAGCAGCCAAATTCTTTGCTGAGTTCTCGCATTTGCAGTTCATAACCACGTTCTACAATGGTTTGTAACCGCTTGTATTTTTTGGCGTTGTTGGGATCCATCTGTGACATCAAAAAATACTGATTAGATAGAATCAGTCGTTGAGCGTTGGTCATTTCCATGAAGGTAGCCTCACTAAATTTTATGTTCTATTTGATGGCATAAGGTTAACAGCAATTATCGACAATGAAACATGATCTCAACACGGATTTAATATGGAAAGCATAAAATGTGTGCAATTCTTGTTACTTTTTGTGTAAGTGGTTATAGATATAATCTTTGTCCAAAATGAGTATTTAAAATCGCGTAGTTGACCCAATCAGCAGCAATAGCACCGCAAGTTGTTCCAGCTGCATGGCTAGCCTCTCTATAAAAATGCCAGCATTATGCTGGCATTTTTATAGTTATTAAATCAAGCAATCAATATTTTATGTTTGAGTGATACTGAGCTAAGATCCCAACGATTTTGTCCATGGTCTCTTTTGACGGCGGATTCACACCTTCTAATGGGTATTCTAGCCCCATTGCTTCCCATTTATGAGCGCCCAATTTGTGATAAGGCAGCAGCTCTACTTTTTCGATGTTATCCATATCTTTAATAAAATCACCAAGCATATGAGCCGCTTCTTCGTCATCAGTGTAGCCAGGAACAATCACATAACGGATCCACGTTTTTTTACCTATGGTGTGTAAGTAGCGCGCGAAATCTAAGGTTCGCTTATTCGACACACCAATAAAATCATGGTGGATCTCATCTTTCATGTGTTTGATGTCTAACATCACTAAATCAGTGGCATCGAGTACTTCATCAATCACGTCTGTGTGTTTGCGAATATAACCGTTGGTATCTAAGCAGGTGTGAATGCCCTCAGCTTGCGCTGCGCGGAATAAATCACGAACAAATTCAGGTTGAAGCATAGCTTCACCGCCTGAACAGGTAATTCCGCCGCCAGAGGCTTTCATAAAATGGCGATAAGATTTTGCTTCGGTAATGATTTCTTCAACAGTCACTTCCTTGCCTTCATGGGTGTCCCATGTGTCACGATTATGACAATACATACAACGCATTAGGCAGCCTTGCATAAAAACAATGAAGCGAATTCCAGGGCCATCTACCGTGCCACAAGACTCAAAAGAATGAATACGACCAGTTGTTGACATCAGTTCATCTCGAATAGGTTATTTGCCTGTTATTTTATTACAAATAGTAGGGATTAAGTAGGGTTAATGTGCAATTGCCGCCGCATATCCTAAACCATATGTTGTGGCTTAAAATGAATGTCATGAAATTCTGCACATTGACTACACTGTATAGAAATAAGAACTCGTTGAATGCGATAGGGTTTAAATAAGGAATAGTTCATGGATGTACAGTTTTCTCAAAAGCAAAAAATCAGTCTATTTTTAGTTATCCTTTGTGTTGGTTTTTTAGGTTTAGGGATTTATACCGCAAAGAGCTTGATGGGAATGGATGAACAGTATCGCTCCAGTGGCGAAGTGGCATCCGGTTCTGTGGCGATATTTACTACTCAAGCAAATTTGTTGTCGCTTGCATCAGAGCTAAACAACATGCAAGGCAATCAGGTCAACTCGATTTTGAATAAATTGGATCAGTTGATGGAAGAGGTGAATGCTAATGTTGCTTTCCTGCAAAAGACCAATTTTGCTCAAGAAGGGGAAGTGTTGCTCAAGGCGGCCAAACAATTTGACCAATTTTTGCGTCCTTGGTTGCAAGTGAAATCAGAAGTGGGTTTCAACGTTAACGAAGGTAAACTGGGCGAGCTGAAAACGTTGGCCACCACGATAGAGAAAAAGATAGATGAGACGGGGATGGTTACAATCAACTCGGATTTTCAAGCCATGGTTAAGGCGCAGCAAAATTATTTATTAGAACCCACGGAGCAAAACTTAAAACTGTTTAATCGTGCTATGGCCAGTTTCGTCAATATGTCTGATTCTTATTCGATGTTGGATCTGTATGAAAAAGAGATACAACAATTTAAACAGGCTTTTTTACGTGTGAGTGAACTGTCGCAGCAATTGCAAGTGATGGAGAAACAAAGAGGCGATACAGAGGCGCAAGTTAAGTCGGTGATTCAAGATATTTCAACCAAGCTTTCCGCGTTGAGTGAACAATATCAGTTGGCCGCAAAAACGACCGCATCGCAAACACAGTGGTCTGTATTGGCAGCCTGTGCGTTACTTGCCATATTGACTATTGCTATTTTCCTTACCTTTAGTTTTTCTCTTTCTCGTTCTTTGTCGCAAACAATTCACGTGTTGAACAATATCTCGCGTGGCGATTTGTCACGCCGTATGCCGATGACGAATAACGAAAAGGACGAATTCAATCAACTGGCATTGGCCATTAACCAAAGCTGTGAAAATTTAGGGAAATTGGTGAGTGGTGTGCAGAAAAGCAGTGAAGCCTTGTCTGGTGATGCCGCGTCACTGAATGTTGGATTAGACACTTTGGTGACAAATCAATCTGACGTTTTGGGACAAACGCAATTATTGGCATCGGCCACAGAAGAGGTCAGCGTGACGACCCAAGAAGTCTCTAATTCATTGGAGTTCGTTGCGGAACTCAGCAAATCTTCTATGCAAAGCGCAGAAGAGGGAGGAAAAGTGATTTCCGTTGCTATTACGTCACTGGTTGAGGTTGGTAAAATCCTAAGCTCGGCCGCAGGCCACATTCATCAACTTGAACAAGCTTCTGCAAAAGTAGACTCGGTGATGGACATCATTAATGGTATTGCCGAGCAGACTAACTTATTGGCACTCAATGCCGCAATTGAAGCGGCGAGAGCGGGAGAGCAAGGTCGTGGCTTTGCTGTTGTCGCTGATGAAGTTCGAAGTTTAGCAGTAAGAACGGTCAATGCCGTGGCCGAAATTTCCGGCACTATTGATACTATGCAAAAGGAAAGTGCGGAAGTAATCACTTATATTGCGCAATCTGAGCAGTCTATGCAGAGTGGGCAAGAGAAAGGTAATGAGGCAATACAGGCTATCGCGCAAATTATCAAAAAAGCAGATGAAGCGGCGAATAAAACAGAAGCCATTTTTGCATCGATCCGAGATTTGGCGACCACTAGCCATTCAATGGCAGATAATATGATACAAATATCTCGAGCCATGAAAGCCTTGGAAGAGAACAATGAACAGTTAAGAGCAACCAGCCAGATTGTGGATAAACGCTCTAGCAGCCTAAGTGTAGACTGCCAAAGTTTCACCATATAATTTCAGTTTGCTAAACGTTAGAAAAAAGCAAAAAGAGAAATATTACCGACACCGTGAATGGAGTTTTTGTCTTCCTTATACTCAGGTGTGTTTGCGGTGAACGTTAAACTCGCACCGACTTGTTGAATATACCAAGCCGCACCAACTACGGCGGTCGCCTGAAGATTTTCCAAGTTAACTTGGTAATATTCAGATGGGTGATCCAATCCGTTTAAAGGCCTATCTCCTTCGATGGTAATGTCATTGAAGCGATAGCGTCCTTCTACACCTCCGAATAGAAACCATCCAGTATCCGAGGCACCAATCATCCCTGCCGAGAAAGGGTTTTCTGCACTGATTTGAGCACTGCCAAAGTTACCCGCAAGATCGGTCCCCCAACGCATCATAAAACCTGTGGAGAGATCACTGCGAAAGTTACCTACATTGACCTCTGAAACGTTGGAAAGCTCAACGTCAGTTCCTGCATAGCTGCGGTATCGTGCCAGATTAAAGTGAGACAGATAACCCACGCTGCCGACGATTTTTTCCTCTACTTGGTAGGCCCAGCCATTGGGTTCGTCAGATTTAGTGATGCTGTGCACTAACTTTTGCGCTTTCTCAGAAAGCGCAGCATCTCCGGTGGTTCCAATGGTTAAATTTGCCCGCGTGGCTTGTTGGGGATGCAAACTAATATAGTTAAGCTCGGTGTGTAAATACCCAGCGTAAGGTCGTTCGTTCGGCTCTGGTTTGGTAAGAGAAATCTCCGAAGGAGTCCACATTTTGTGGCCAATGCTGATTTCCCATTTGTCCAATGGGGCCGCTCCCCAAACCGAAAGGCTGAGTGGTTTAGCCCACCAATATGGAGCAATCGCCCCTGAGGTGTAGTTTAAAAATAAACCATTGGTGTAGTCGCGATCTACGCCAAATACGCCATCGTTATCGAGGTTAAAAGCAACCGTTGCGTGTTGAGAGGCCAGCGCAGAAGCACTGAGTAACGTCAATGGAAGAATGTGAAATAGCTTCATACGAACACTGCAGAGTATAGACAAGCCCTAATCATATAGGAAAGATGCGCTATTCAGTTGATAAATAGGCAATTGAATCAAAATAAATGTGGTAAGCGTAACATTTGTGGTCGATGCATTGCGCATTTTTGATTTCTGAGTATAAAAAAAGCCCCACTCATCGAGCAGGGCTTAACTATTTTGCTAGTAATTTAACTGAAATTATAGAGATTCAGTGAAAGTACGTGCAATAACGTCAGCTTGTTGTTCAGCAGTCAGTGAGTTAAAACGCACAGCATAGCCAGATACACGAATGGTTAGCTGAGGGTATTTCTCAGGGTGTTTAACCGCATCTTCTAAAGTTTCGCGATTAAGCACGTTCACGTTTAGGTGTTGGCCACCCTCAATGCCTGCTTCATGGTGAAAGTAACCATCCATCAGGCCAGCAAGGTTTGCACGTTGACTTGCTTCTTCTTTGCCTAACGCATTTGGAACGATAGAGAAAGTATAAGAAATACCATCTTGTGCATCAGCAAACGGTAGTTTCGCTACTGAAGTCAATGATGCTACTGCACCTTTTTCGTCACGGCCATGCATTGGGTTTGCACCCGGTGCGAAAGGCATACCAGCACGGCGACCATCAGGTGTGTTACCTGTTTTCTTACCATATACCACGTTTGAAGTGATAGTCAGGATAGACTGAGTTGGAATTGCATCACGGTACATCTTAAGTTTACGGATTTTGCCCATAAACGTAGAAACAAGTTGGCATGCGATGTCATCAACGCGGGCGTCATTGTTACCAAATTTAGGATAATCACCTTCGATTTCGAAATCGATCGCTAGGCCATCTTCGTCACGAATTGGCTTAACTTTTGCGTATTTGATTGCAGATAGAGAGTCAGCAGCAACAGACAGGCCAGCAATACCACATGCCATCGTACGTTTAACGTCACGATCATGCAGTGCCATTAGCGCGGCTTCATAGCTGTATTTGTCGTGCATGTAGTGAATGCTGTTTAGTGCGGTCACATATTGCTTCGCCAACCAATCCATGAAGTGGTCCATTTTTGCCCACAGTTCGTCATAGTCAAGATACTCACCTGCGATCTTGTCCATTTTAGGACCAACTTGGATTTTCAACTTCTCATCAATACCACCGTTGATGGTGTAAAGCATGGTTTTAGCAAGGTTTGCACGCGCTCCGAAGAACTGCATTTGTTTACCTACAACCATTGGCGATACACAACATGCGATAGCATAGTCGTCAGAGTTCATGTCTGGACGCATTAAATCGTCGTTTTCGTACTGGATAGATGAAGTATCGATAGATACTTTTGCACAGAAACGTTTAAAGCCGTCAGGTAGCTGCTCAGACCAAAGTACAGTGATGTTTGGCTCTGGAGAAGGACCCATAGTGTATAGGCTGTTTAGGAAACGGAAGTTAGAACGCGTAACGAGTGTACGACCGTCAAGACCCATACCACCCATTGATTCTGTTGCCCAAATTGGGTCGCCAGAGAATAGTTCATCGTATTCAGGAGTACGTAGGAAACGAACCATACGCAGCTTCATTACGAAGTGGTCGATCATTTCTTGAGCTTGTACTTCAGTGATTTTACCCGCTTCTAGATCACGTTGGATGAAGATATCTAGGAAAGTCGAAGTACGACCTAGCGACATTGCCGCACCGTTTTGTGATTTAACAGCAGCTAGATAGCCGAAGTAAGTCCACTGGATAGCTTCTTGTGCAGTTTCTGCTGGGCGAGAGATGTCAAAACCGTATTTTTCAGCCATTTTTTTCATTTGGCCAAGTGCGCGGTGTTGCTCTGCAATTTCTTCACGAAGTTGCATCGTTGCCGTTAGATCTTCGCCGTTCTCAAAACGCTCTTGTAGAGAAGTGAATTGAGCCAGCTTATCCTTCATTAGGAAATCAATACCGTAAAGTGCTACGCGACGGTAGTCACCAATGATACGGCCACGACCATAAGCATCAGGAAGGCCCGTCAGAACACCAGACTTACGACACGCTAGGATATCAGGAGTGTAGATATCGAAAACGCCAGCGTTGTGAGTTTTACGGTATTCTGAGTAGATTTTTGAAATCATAGGGTCAAGAGTTCTACCGTATGCTTTGCAAGAACCTTCAACCATACGCACACCACCGTTAGGGATGATAGCGCGCTTAAGTGGTTTCTCAGTTTGTAGACCCACGATAGTTTCAAGATCTTTTTCGATGTAGCCTGCATCGTGAGCAGTGATGGTAGAAATAACGTCAGTATCGAAATCGACAGGGGCCTTAGTCGCGTTTTCCTGTTTGATACCTTCCATTACTTTAGCCCAAAGCTTGTTTGTCGCTTCAGTACCTTCAGAAACTAGGAAAGATTCGTCACCTTCATACGGCGTATAGTTCTTTTGAATAAAATCACGAACGTTAACTTCGTTTTGCCACTCACCTGCAACAAAACTTTCCCAAGCTTTAGCAAATTGCTCTGCCATGACATACCTACCTTTTTAGTAGAAAAAACACGTACCGTCTTCACCGTTGAGCCAGTTATCCTCGAAAGGAGCAGTACACTCTATTAATACAATATCTATATTCACACTATTCAATTATCTGAATATAGATATTGTGCTTTTAAGCCTTGAATGCAAGATTAGACTAAAATTTTTTTGCAAACCTTAAACTAAATCAATAAAAGTTAAATTTTTCAAATAAAGTTTGGGTAGTGCGAGCACTACCCAAATTCGTATTAGTCCAAGCTCATTATAGCCAAGCTTTTAAACCGTATTGGTTTTCAAGCATACCAACCGCAAGCATAGCAATTAAACAGATGATCAGCACACCACCTGGAATGATGATTTTGTCGATAAAAGACAGCTTTGATGCACGTTCTTTGTCGCCAATTAGGCCATTGTTATCGAGTAGCATGGTCAATGCCCACGCTAGAACAGGGTTCACCACAGCGCTACCAAAGATACAGATGCCCGCTGCTTGTGAATCTTTTGTGTTTCTTACCATTTGCATACCCGCTTCTAGTAAAGGAAGAAATACCCCTACTAATAGAGCAATACGCATCACTGGCGGCCAAACCGCTACGTCCATAGGGAAGCCAAGGATAGCAATAGTCATGACCAATAAACCTAATATGATGGCACCACCAGGAATTGGGCGTTTAGCAATCGCCGCTGGGATCATATACGTTCCCCATGACGATGTGATATTACCACCACCAAGTGCTGTACCTACCATTTGACGAATTGAACACATGGTCATTGTGTCATCAACATCCATCAGTACTTTTTCAGTTCTCTTTGGATAGTTCAATTCTTGGAAAATTCGGTGACCAAGGAAATCTGGTGACCACATCGCAACGGCCAAAATAGCAAAGGGCAATGAGGCGATAAAGTGTTCTACTGTTGGCAAACCAAGCATCCAACCTTCAGTGGTTGAGCCCCACCAGTAAACAGGATTAAGGTTAGGTAAGCCCATTTGAGTTTCAAATTGAAGATCAAAGCCAGTACCGAATAAAAGCGCAATAGCAAGCCCTGTCATTGCACAGACAGGAATTGCTAACCAACGCATGTTGATTTTTGCAAGAAATGCATACAGCACAATATTGACACCTAAAACCACTAGGCCAACGTAACCTAAGCTGCCTGCGGCGACATCGGCCGATTGCAAACTGGTAGCCCAAGTTTGGATAGAACCAATTTGGCTCATTGTTCCGGTAAAGCCGAGGAAGATAAGCAACCCGCCTGCGGTTCCCTCGGAGGTTAGATTGACCAGTTTCGAGCCTCCTTTAAAGTAACTTAAGAGAAGACCAAAAACGCCAAGCAAAATTGCCAATGCCAAAGGGTGTGCACCGGCTAATGCGATTGAGCCGATAAGAGGGATCATTGGGCCATGGTTGCCAGCTAAGTTGGCTTTTGGGTTTAAGAAACCAGAGGCAATAACACAGAAGAAGAGGGCAGGAAATAACATCTCTACACGTGCAACTTCAATCGCGAAGTCTTTACCTAGATGAATGTGATCCCATGCTTGGGTTAGGCCATCAGCCCAAGACATCATTACCGCTGAGTACATGGCGATGATGCCGATTGTGCCCGCGATGGCTGGTACAAAATCTTCAAGTTCAAAACGGAAGTCACGACCAGGTAAGTTCAAACCAAAGCGACGGGGCTTCATGATTTGCAGTTCGTGGTCTAGGTAATCTGAACGGCTTGCAAACTCAGATGCTGGACGATGCAGCTCTTTATAGCTTTTCGTCTCGATTTCTGAGCGCTCATTGTTGACTACGTCTGGCATAGATTCCTCATATTTTTAAAAGTTAGTAATTCGTACTGAATCCTAGTAATCCGCGAAGAAGCGGTAATGTTTTTAATTGAATATGTAGCACATCCCATATGTGCTTGCATAACAACAACTAAAAAAGAGAGTGTGGTTATTTATACAACCTTATCTTTGCTCGCGAGTTTAGCTTGCTTATCCTTTAGGGTGATTGATCTTGATCACTTTAAGAATAAATGTGAAAGAAAACTACAGCAGCCTAATGAAAACGGGGGGTTGAGGCGTTACTTGCTTGAAATAAGTTTTCACATTGTGATGTTTGTAAAAGAGTTTCAATGATATTAATGACCTTAAATATCCTATGAATCTAGGTGTACTTTATACATGAATAGGTTGTCTATTTTTAAGTAAATGTTAATGAAATGAGTTAACTGTTAATTGCTTGATGTGCCATTTATATGCGCCATATGGAGAAGTATTGGCTAAAATGTGAATTTTTAATCAGATAAAATAACTAAATATCCTTATTTTCTAGGTTAATAATTTGTTGCATGTTTTCGGTGTGAATGCTAGTTTGTATCAAAAATGGGAGTTGGAATACTCTGCAGTAGCAAATACAGGGAGTTAAGCGCATGACTGATGTACCGGCGCTGAATATTAAAGAGCTGCACAAAACCTTTGGTCAAAACGAAGTACTAAAAGGAATCTCACTAGAAGCTCGTAAGGGTGATGTGATCTCCATTATTGGTTCTTCTGGCTCGGGAAAAAGTACCTTTCTTAGATGCATCAATTTACTTGAAACACCAACCTCTGGTGATATTTGGGTCAATGGTGAACTCATTCAAATGAAAAAAAATCGGCAAGGTGAAGCTTCACCTGTGAGTGAAAAGCAGGTGCAACGAATTCGCTCACGCCTTGCTATGGTATTTCAGGGATTTAACCTTTGGTCGCACATGACGGTGTTAGAAAACGTTATTGAAGCACCAATTCATGTGTTAGGAGTACCGAAAGCACGAGCCATCGAGAGTGCTGAGGTGCTGCTAAAAAAAGTCGGCCTGTATGAACGTAAAGACTATTATCCTGGTCACCTTTCTGGTGGGCAACAACAACGTGCGGCGATTGCTAGAGCGTTAGCCGTGGAGCCAGAAGTCATGCTGTTTGATGAGCCCACTTCTGCACTTGATCCTGAATTGGTGGGTGAAGTGTTGGGTGTTATGAGAGACTTGGCAGAAGAAGGCCGTACTATGCTGGTAGTGACTCATGAAATGGCCTTTGCTCGCGATGTTTCAAACCATGTGATGTTCTTGCACCAAGGTTTAGTGGAAGAGCAAGGAGATCCAGCCATCCTGTTCACCCAGCCTAAATCTGAACGGTTAAAACAATTTATATCCTCTATTTATTAATGTGTTCATTATGTTGTGGTATTCGTCACGACATAAATATTAAGCAAAACCAACATAAACATAGCATGATAAATAAGTAAGACCTCAATCACAGGAGTATGGAAATGAAAAAGTGGTTATTAGTTGCAGCCGTTGCTGCTAGTGCAATGACTGGTATGGCCCAAGCGAAAGAATGGAAGACGGTTCGTTTTGGTATAGAAGGGGCTTATCCTCCTTTTAGCTGGACAGAGGCTGATGGATCTCTCAAAGGCTTTGATGTTGATATGGCCAATGCGTTGTGCAAGGAGATGAAAGTGGAATGTAAAATCGTTCCACAAGACTGGGATGGCATTATCCCATCACTGCTTGCACGTAAATATGACGCGATTATTGCAGCCATGTCGATTACCGACGAGCGCAAGAAAAAAGTCGATTTCACTGGTAAGTACGCATTAATTCCCAATAAATTTATCGCCAAGAAGGGAGCCGCGTTGGATTTTTCTAAAGAAGGTCTAAAAGGGGTGAAAATTGGTGTACAACGTGCAACAACGCACGATAAGTATCTTACTGATAATTATGGCGATGCAGTTGAAATTGTCCGTTATGGTTCATTTGATGAAGCCTATCTTGACCTAGCCAATGGTCGTATTGCGGCAGTATTGGGTGATGCCTCTGCCTTGGAAGAGGGTGTGCTTAACAAAGCGGGCGGCGAAGCGTATGAGTTCGTCGGCCCATCATTAACCGATCCGAAATGGTTTGGCGATGGTTTTGGTATTGCGGTTCGTAAACAAGACAAAGATCTCACTCAAAAACTTGATATGGCGATTAAATCTCTTCGTCAACAAGGGATTTACCAAGAAATTGCGACCAAATACTTTAATTACGATGTATACGGTGAATAAGCTGTAACATCATATCTTACCCATATAATTAGAAGGTGAGAGTGGGCCGAGCATATGAATATGTTTATCGATCACTCTGTCATTAGGACTGGTTAGCTCAGTTGACTCCACCTTCTCAATTATGATGGGAATCCATTGATTCTTAACGGCTGGATCCTAGTTCCAGAAGTACCCAGCCGTTAAATTCTCCAGGGACTAGGGATGAATTATGTTGGACCTACACGGATATGAAGCCTCAATTTTGAAGGGAGCGGTACTGACCATTGAAGTTGCCGTGCTCTCTTTATTACTTGCCATGTTACTTGGCATGCTAGGTGCGCTAGCCAAGCTTGCGCCTTACCGTTGGGCAAGAGCCATTGCCACTCTTTACACGACCATCATTCGCGGTATTCCAGACCTTGTGTTAATGATGCTTATTTTCTTTGGCGGTCAAATTTTGTTGAATAATAGCCTTTATTCAATCAACGAATGGCTAAACAATTGGTTTATGGCAAGTGACCCGAGCCATGAATGGACCGCTTATCTCCCCGATTATATTGATGTTAGCCCTTTCATTGCAGGGGTGCTAACCATAGGTTTCATTTTCGGTGCCTATATGGCTGAAACCTTTCGTGGCGCTATTATGGCGGTTGATAAAGGGGAGATGGAAGCGGCGAAAGCGTATGGTATGAGTTCCACGTTAGCATTTAGACGCATTTTGCTTCCTCAAATGGTCCGTCATGCGTTACCAGGATTTGGTAACAACTGGTTAGTATTGCTCAAAACGACGGCACTTGTTTCCATTATTGGATTAGAAGATATGGTCAGAGTCAGCTCACTCGCGGCAGGTTCGACAAAAATGCCATTCACCTTTTATATGGCTGTTGCAGTGATCTTCCTTTTCTTTACCAGTGTATCAACTGGTCTTCTCAAATTGGTTGAGCGCAAGTTCAGCATTCACACGAGGTAAATATGGATTTTTCCCTTATTACTCAAAGCCTACCAATTTATTTTAGTGGGCTGTGGACAACGGTTTGGCTGGTGGGGTTGTCGTTAATTATCGGTTTGAGCCTTGCCATCCCCTTAGCGATTGCTAGAAATAGCCACAACTATTTTATTCGTACTCCAGCATGGGCTTATACCTACTTTTTTCGTGGTACACCGTTATTGGTCCAGCTTTATCTCATCTACTATGGAATGGATCAATTTTTCCCGGTGAAAGATACCTTGTGGGAAAACGCTTGGTTTTGCGCGTTGGTTGCTTTTGTTCTCAATACGTCCGCCTACACGGCTGAAATTATTCGCGGCGCGATCAATGGATTGCCGAAAGGCGAAGTGGAAGCGGCGAAGGCATACGGAATGAGCACTTGGAAAACGTATCGGCGAATTATTCTACCGAGTGCGTTAAGGCGTGCACTGCCCGCTTATAGTAATGAAGTTATCTTCATGCTCCACGGCTCTGCGGTTGCTGGTATTGTGACCATTATGGATTTAACGGGAGCTGCGCGTTTAGTGAACTCTCGTTATTATGCTCCATTCGAGTCATTTTTAACCGCAGGTTTGTTCTATATGGGCTTGACCTTCATTATTTTGTTCTGCTTCAAACAGGCTGAAAAACGCTTCTTAGCTTATTTGCGCCCATTGAGCTGAAGGGCTGCAAGTAGCAATTTGTTGTACCGAGTTTGTTTATATAATCCAGGCATAGATTAAAATAAGAAGCGCGCTGAATGCGCGCTTCTTATTGGCACGTTACTTTCTGTTCCTACAAAGAAAAACTGGACCAAATTGGCGCGTGATCAGAAGGTTTTTCTATTCCTCGAAGTTCATAGTCGATGCCGACTTCTTGGCATTTTTTTGCTAGGTTCGGGGTCGCTAAAATGACGTCGATTCGTAGCCCGCGGTTATCATCAAAGCCACGTGAGCGATAATCAAACCACGAAAATTGATCATTTACATCCGGATTTAACTGACGGAATGTGTCAACAAAACCCCAGTCCATTAAAGTTTGTAACCATTCGCGCTCTTCAGGTTGGAAAGAGCATTTTCCCGTTTGCAACCAGCGTTT
This sequence comes from Vibrio sp. V04_P4A5T148, assembly GCF_963875605.1. Classification (NCBI taxonomy): domain Bacteria; kingdom Pseudomonadati; phylum Pseudomonadota; class Gammaproteobacteria; order Vibrionales; family Vibrionaceae; genus Vibrio; species Vibrio sp. V04_P4A5T148. Next base: position 40,353 of record NZ_CAWNMS010000020.1, on the reverse strand, counting down.
TCTATTGGCTTCACCAATCCCAATATCCAAGTCGATAGGGCTGATGTTAATGTCTCCCATTACAATTATTTGTTCGTCAGGGGAATGATGTGTCGTTAAGTAACCCATTAGATCTTTATAAAACTGACGCTTATAGGGGTATTTTGTTTCATGGGAAATATTCTCTCCTTGAGGAAAATAGCCGTTGAGTATGGTTGTTTTTTGGCCGTTGTCATCTTCAAAAGTGGCCATAATCATGCGTTTTTGATGATCTTCATTATCGCTAGGAAAGCCTTTCTGTACTGAAATGGGTTCCTTCTTGCACAACATGGCGACGCCATAATGCGCTTTTTGACCATGGAAATAGACGTGGTAGCCCATGGCTTCAACATCCTCAAGAGGAAAAGCGTCATCGTGTACTTTGATTTCTTGAAGTCCAATGACATCAGGTTGATGCTTATCAATAATCGCTTGCAGTTGATGAATGCGAGCTCTCAAACCGTTGATGTTAAAACTGATGACTTTCATAAGGGATCCTTAAGATGAGTTGTGCGCAAGATGTTACCATTTCAAGGCGCAAGGACAAGACGAAAAGCGAATCAATTCTAATACGTAAATTTTTTGAATAGTCAGAAAGGATATTTTTATTAACATTTATGTAAACTTACGATTGATCTCTCAAGTCAATATGCTCTAATTAAAGTCGTCACCATTTCGTCTGAAAACCCTATTAGCGCAGCATAAGGATGTAGTATGCGAACACTTTCGGTTCAATGGAAAATAACCCTTTTAGCCGGCCTTTGCCTGTTAATTACGTCATTGTCTCTCATTGGTTTTTCTGTTTATAACGCAGTGAATAACCAACAAGCAATAAAACAACAAAGTTCAGATTCTGTGATCAATAAATCGCAGCAGTTATTAGAAACTCGGGCGCTGCTCAATGCCACCGAAGTATCTGAATATCTCAGTGAAGCCATGTATCGGGCTCAAATGCTTGCTGATACGGCCTTGTTTTTCAAATCAAATACCGAAGAAAATTTTGGTGAAAGCGAAGCGTTAAGGACATCTTTAGATGAAATGGTTCGCAAGACGGTAGTCAATTATCCCAATGTTCAGGGGGCTTATCTCGTCTTTAAGCCAAATTTGCTCGATAGCGAGGATGACAACTACCAGAATGCTGACTATGTAGGCTCAAATGAAATAGGTCGATTCGCTGCATACTGGATAACGTCCTCCAATGGTGAAAATGTGGTGGCAAATGTATTAAGCGAAGTGGCATTGAAGGATGAAGGAAACAGTGAGCGTTTCGCCTGCCCGTTAACAACCGCTAGTGCATGTATCTCATCGCCTAAAATCGTGATTCAAGACAATGAAACGTTTCTTACTTCTTCTCTCTCTGTCCCCATTTTGATTGATGGCGTTGCGATTGGCTTTTTTGGCATCGATTTAAAACTTAGCCCACTGGTAGCGATTGCACTGAGTTCAGATCAAAGTCTATTTGGCGGTAGTGGTAAGGTCTTTATTGTCAGCTTAAATAACACGCTTATTGCAACTGATGAGCGTGAATTAACCTTAGGCGCGCCACTGGCTGATTCAGTCTTGACTACAAAGGAGATCGCCAATCTTCTAGCCGAGGGTAAAGTCCATTCTCAATGGAATTCAGATCGGCAGTGGTTGTCTGTCTTTGCTCCTATTCAGGTGGCGAACCAGACTTGGGGCGTGGTTTTTGAAATGCCGACATCGAGTGTGCTAGCTGATGCCAATCAACTGGATCAGATCATTACTCAACAGGTAGAGAATGGCGTTAGAGCGGAGCTATTAGTCGGCGCATTGCTAGTCTTTTTAGGGCTCGCAATCATTGCGTTAGCTGCAACCCAAATTGTGAAACCTATTCGAGCGGTCGTGGAGCGGTTACAAGATATTGCTTCTGGCGAAGGGGATTTAACTCAGCGGCTTGTCATCAGTAGTCATGATGAAATCGGTGATTTGGCACGCGGCTTTAACCAGTTTTTAGACAAATTACAGGCTATTATTCAGCAGATCGTAGAAAGTGCGAACCAAGTAGCTCAAACGACTGAACAGGCACGGCAGTCTGCCGTACAAACGCGTAGCCGTAGTGAGTCTCAATTTAAAGAGATGGATATGGTGGCGACTGCCTCTGAAGAAATGACACAAACAGCAAGTCTCGTTGTGCAAAATGCCGAGGCTGCGGTGCAAGCCGCTTCGCAAGCTAATCACTCCGCACTGACTGGGCAGGATGTCATCCGTGCCTCTGAAGCTGAGATGCATAAGCTGGTGGTGCGAATGAGTGATGCGGTGCCTGTTGTTGAAGAGTTGGCTCAAAACAATATCAATATTACCGAAATTTTAACGGTCATTGAGGGAATTTCACAGCAAACCAATTTGCTCGCATTAAATGCGGCTATAGAAGCGGCTCGGGCCGGAGATCAAGGGCGAGGGTTTGCTGTTGTCGCCGATGAGGTACGTAATTTGGCCCAGCGGACTCAGAACTCTGTGGGTGAAATACGCAAAGTGATAGAAAAAGTCCAACAAGGTACTGAGGGCGTAGTTGAGGTGATCCAGCAAGGAAACGCGTTAGCAAATGGAACTGCGATGCAAGTTCAAAAGGCCGTTGCTGAATTAGAAATAGTGTTTGAATCCATCTCAGCAATTAACGATATGAATAGCCAGATTGTAAAAGCGGCCCAAGAACAGCAAGCCGTCTCTGGTGAAGTCAACCTCAACCTATCCAATATTCGTGATCTTAGCGCGCAGATATTGACACTGGTCGGTGAATCAGAATCGGTTGGTGCTCAGATAAGTCAACTCTCGGCTAAGCAGCAACAGTTGGTTGGACAATTTAAAGTCTAACGGCTGAAAGAGTAAGAAGTAGATGTTTGCTTCTTACTCTCTCGCTGTATCATCCAGTTTACGCAATAAATCCTGCTGTACGATTTTCAGCGCTTCAAGTGCGGTGTGTGGTTCAATCTGATTGGTTTCTAATAAGTAGATGAGATCGACAGCGAGCTTTATCTCTTCAGACGCGCCGTCTAGCGGTACAGTAGGATCATTCATGTTATTGGTTTTTCTCCCTGAACGTAATTTGTTTCTCAATTTTGGCTTTGGCTTCTTGGCAACGCTTGAGCCGCTGCTCTACGGTCAATAACGCTTTTTGTGCTTGCTGCTGACTAACAGCAGAAGTTTGCTTAAGTCCGAGTTCTTTTTCTCTCACCATATCCATCAGCCTCCGCTCCCATTCTTGGTGCTGGGCCAGCTCTTGATATAACGCATTGATCGGTTTGCGATAATAGCTGCGATGCTTGGGCTCACTTTTTCTGATCGATACTGTCGATATTTCGCGTTGGATTGCCGCAATTTGTGCAAGCAGTCGATCGGTTAGATATTGAGCTCGTTGACTGGTTAGCCGTTGGCTCTCTTGTTCGCGCACGATGGAGTCAAAGGTCGCTTTTGCTTCCATAACACAAGGGATTAATAAGTGCGCTTTACAGTGGAACAGGCGCTCATCAAACAGAGCCTGATGGTGTTCACCACGAGTTCGGTCAACACTGGCGGCTTGTTGTTTTAACTCTTCAATTAAGGACTTCAATTGAGAAAAATGGTTCATAAGCCTGCAAACCACGCATCATAAGTCAGCTTGATTGCAAGCACACTGACCACACTCACAAACACCGGACGAATAAATTTAGCGCCGAAACGAATCGCTGAATGTGCGCCAACAAAAGCTCCAGCCATCAAACAAACTCCCATAGTCAGTCCCAGCACCCAGTCAATATGCCCCAAAATGGCAAAGGTAACCAATGACGTTACATTACTGGTAAAATTCATCGCTTTAGCAAGGCCAGAGGCCAATAAAATGTTGAGTCGGTATAACGCCATCGAACTGACTGTCCAAAATGCGCCAGTCCCCGGCCCTGCCAGCCCGTCATAAAATCCAAGTATCAAGCCTTGCGCATACTGCTTTTTGTGAAGTACAGGGCAGGGAGGCGGGCTGACATTCTGGTGTGCATGTGGTGTTTTATGCCATATCGTATAGATAGCGGCAGCTAGAATAATGAGCGGCAGCACTTTTTGTAGCCAATCGGTGCTGATCGCATCGACAGCAAAAGTACCTATGGTTGCGCCAATTAAGGTGGTAATGAAAGCTCTGACCCAGCAACTTGGTTGAAACAACTTCTTCTGATAGTAGGTTAATGCGGCAGTTGATGAGGCAAATGTTGCCGCTAGCTTATTCGTTCCTAGTGCGATGTGCGGCGGAAGACCGATTGATAATAACGCGGGTACAGTAAGCATGCCACCGCCGCCAGCGACTGCATCGATAAAGCCAGCAATAAAAGCAACAAGCGCCAACACAATCAAAGTGGTTGGCTCAACAAATTCCATGAATAAAATCGGCCCTGAGTAATGAGATGAAAGGGCGTAGTGTTAAGCCCTAGCTAATATTCTATTGTTCTTTTAAATGGAGGAAGCGAGTCCAATAATGATTTTCCGTAGCGTTTTGAAACGATTCTGCGATCGAGAATCACGACTCTACCAGAATCACGCTCTTTGCGCAGCAATCTCCCGACGGCTTGGATCAGCTTTTTGCTGGCTTCAGGAACGGTTATTTGAATAAAAGAGTTTCCACCTCGCTTCTCTATGTATTCGGCGTGAGCTTGCTCAACTGGAGAGGTTGGTACGGCAAACGGAATTTTTGTGATCACCAGATTCTCCAAAAGTTCTCCTGGTAAGTCTAGCCCTTCCGAAAAGCTACTGGTGCCAAACATTACGCTCGTTTTACCACACTGCACTAGCATTTTATGTTTATTTAGAATTTCTGTGCGTGATATTTCACCTTGGACTTGCAGCGCCCAGCCTCGTTTAACAAAATCTGTTGATATTTTTTCAGCCACTTCGCGCATTTGCCAGTAAGAAGCAAATAGCACTAAATTAGCTTTGTTTGGCTGAATAAACTCAGCGAGCCGCTCTACCAGATAATCAGTATACTCTTTCGCTTGCGGTTCAAAACGCATTGCTGGAATGAGTAACTCGGCCTGATTTTGATAATCAAACGGTGAAGCGAGTGCTAGGAAACGTGTTCCATCTTCTGCCTTTTCACTGATCCCTGCTTGCGAGCAAAAGTAGCTGAACGAGTTAAGAGCTCGCATCGTCGCGGAGACTAAGATTGCGCCTATGCAGCGGCTCCAGATCTGTTGATCAAGTTGCCAACCAATTTCTAGCGGTGAAACGTTAACAATGAAATCACCTTCACGTTCAGGGTGAATTTCAAGCCAACGTGCCAAAGGGGCTCCTTTTTCTCGCTTGGGCTCCGCCATCAGCAACCATACTTGGGCAAGGTTCTCTAAACGCTGAATATAAAAGCCTAATTCAGTCAGTGCTGGTTCTGCCAACCGAGCGGCGAGTTCGCCTTCCTTAACTCGTTCAGCAATCAAGTCCGCAATTTTAGCGACGGATTGATTGGCTTTTTGAGAGAGCCGCTTCAGGGTTTTAGACTCTTCTTCAAGCCATTGTGGCAGTTCTCCATGCTCAAAACGGTATCGCTTTTCTTCAAATTGTTCGGGTACAAACTGCTTTGTCAGTTGGCTCAAGCTTAGGATAAGTTGTTGCAGTGTCTCTTGCAGTTCGTTACGAAAACGTGCCACTCGTTTTTCTTCGGCTAAGCTTGAAAACTTGGTTACGGATTGATTGAGTTTTTCCAACCAACTAGCTGCGCCTTTCAAGCTTGCGGACGCTGAAGCGTGATCTCGTGCTACATGAGGTAAGTGGTGTGCTTCATCAAAAATGTAGATGGTGTTTTCGGGCTCAGGCAGAATGACACCACCGCCAAGGTCAGCATCCGCCATGACCAGGCTGTGGTTGGCAATAATGACATCGGCTTTATCCAGTTCCGAACGCGCCTTTTGAAAAGGACAATCTCTGTGGCCAGCAAAGCTACCATTACAACTATGCTTATCACTAACAATCAGTTGCCATAACTCATCTTTAATCGCTTTTGGCCACGAGTCGCGATCACCGTTCCATTTTCCTTGAGCCAGTTTTTCATACATGGTGATGAATAATTCAACGTCTTTTTTTTGTGGCTTTGATTCGAACAGAGCAATTTGTGATCCATCTACCCCACAGGCAGCCGCGAGTTTTTCGGTGCAACAGTATCGTTGACGTCCTTTGGCAAGGATAAAAGAGAATTGACGATCAGTGATGCGTCTAAATAAAGGCAAATCTTTGCTGATCAGCTGTTCTTGAAGTGCCACTGTGGCTGTCGAAACAACAACCTTTCTATTATTCAACACTGCAACAGGAACCGCTGCCATTAAATAGGAGAGTGATTTCCCTATTCCTGTACCCGCTTCAGCAATCAATATTCGGTTGGATTTGTGATATGAACCACACAATGTTTTTGCAATCTCAGCAACAAGATAGTTTTGTCCTCGACGAGGAATGAAGTTTTCGAGCTGAAATTGCAGGTTTTGATAACTATCCCGAATGGATTTTTGGATTTTTGTTGTAAGCATATACAGACCTAAATAGCAGAGTGCCGAGTCTAGCACAGTTCACTAAAGGATACGCAGTTCACGAAATCGTATGCTTTTAGATCAAATCTAGATCTTGTTCACAAAAAAAAACTGAACCTTCAGGAACTTATGTTTAATTCTCATTGTGGAAAATATAAAACTGCCTATTCGGTTAAATGATGACCTCAATATCTATTTTATCTTTCAAAAATAAATTTTATTGGTGTTTAATTCTTATGTTTCATGATTGTTAGTTTTTAGATTGAGTGATGTTTTTGCTTGGAAGTCGCCCGTAATTTTATGAAAACATCATGTAACTATATGTTTTTAATTATTTTTACCTTTATTTTTGTTTATTTTTTAGGATATTTGACATGCAGGATAATCTTTTGCAATCTAATCCTTGAGATTTAATGGCGGCAACGAACCGAGTTTAAATTTGGAAGTTGCCAGCAAAAACAAAGGGAACCGGATAAGGAATTCCCATACATAAGAAAAGGCAGTGGATTAATTATGAAAAAGACTCTATTAGCACTAGCAGTAGTATCTATATCTTCTCAAGCGTTTGCTGAGGCTCCAACGGCAATTAACAGCGACCAGTTTAAAGTGAGTGGTCAATTAGGTTTAGGCGCTTACTATGACACATTCACAGAATCTGTTTATGATGATTGGGCAACAGCAGCAACCGTTAAAGTAGCATACAAAAACGGTTATGTAGTGGGCTATCTCGAAGCTGATTTAGAAATGAATTTTGATACAGATGAATCAAAAGTAAGCCCTTATGAAGGCGCGATTCAAAGCGGGCCAGCAACGGACATCGACAAAGCTTGGGTCGGTATTGATACTGGCTACGGTATTGCATCGTGGGGTTGGGAAAATGATACTGCACTCGATACTGTCGATGGTGCGGGTGATCTAACCGTTGAGTTTGGTAACAGTGCTGGCGATGCATCAGATGGATTTAATGTTTTCCAATTCCGTGGACAAGCATCAAGCATTGCATATGGTATTTCTTACTTTGACACAAGCGATGATCGTGATGCAGCTGACAGCGGTATTAACGGCTTTCTTGGCTTCAAATCTGAAACAGTTAACGTTTACGCTGGCTACGAGACACGTGATGAAGCTAAGTATGACGTAGTATCGTTGTCAGGTAATGCGAAGTTTGGTGCATTCCAACTTGGTGCAAACGCGTGGATCAATGATGGTGATAAGAAAGACTTGACCGGAAAAGATGCATCGGAGAAGAAATCTACTGGTTTTTATGTATCTACAGCTTACTCTGTATCGGATGATTTAACATTGGCTCTTGGTTACTCTGCTACTACTGACGAAGCAAAAGGTGCAGCAGATTACGATAGTTCATATGCGAACGTAGCTGCGTTTTATAATCTAAACGGTGTTGACGTGCAAGTAGATATCAAGCAAGACATCGAAAATGGTGATGCTGGTAAAGATCAAGAAGAGACTTGGGTATTTGCTGCCGCTTACTGGTACTTCTAACCTAATTGATTTGTAACTCTAGTTCTGAGCCCTTCTTTAATATAGAAGGGCTTTTTATTGCCCTACCCACAACACTTCTTAAATTTCTTGCCGCTACCGCAATGACATGGGTCATTTCGTCCTAGCTTCGTTGGTGTGTTCTCCTGTGGAAATTCACCGTCAACGTAGAACCAGATACCATTTTCTCGTATAAATCGTGAACGTTCTTGCAGACAAAATTGCTGTTGATTCTGTGTGTAATAGGCTTTGAAATGAACGAAGCCTTCATTTTCGTTGTTGCGGATACTTGCGGAGATGACGTCTAGCCCACACCATTGACTGTTGATTGATTCTTCAATCGCGTCACGTTGCTGTGGTGCATTGCAACTCGGATGATAGGTATTGATGACGAAATCAACCAAACCCAGAACATGGGCACTATAGCGGGCTCTCATCAGTTGTTCTGGATAGATGGCTAAAGCTGAATCACTGTGGATTGGTTCACAACAGTGTTGGTAATCTAAATGGCTACCACAATAGCATTGGCTCATAAATCCTCTCAAATTGCCCATGCAGATAATACGGGGAAGTTTAAGGATATCTAAACTCGATGTCTACTCAGGAGTGGACACCCAGTAAATCGGCTGTCCATTTCACAGCTTCGTTGTAACATTCTTTCACCACGGGTTCTTCGATACTTAATGCATGAGCAATTTTCTCAACCTTTTGCCAGTCAGCCTGTTCATAAGCTCGAGTTAATTCAAGTACCAGACCTAATTCTCCTTTCCCCTCTATTAGTGCAAGTTTAACGTATTCGTCGATAGGCATCTCTTCCATGATACATTCTAAAGGTTGATCGAGTAGGCTATCGAGTAGCGAAAACATTCCTGTCAGGAAGGCCGAACCGGGTTCGACGTTCATTTTTGCTTTCACACCGATCAGCTCGCAATATCTTGCCCTTTGAATAGATAAGCCATACAAGTAATCCGGTTTAGATTCTTGCGTCGAAGCAATAGCAACCAAGGAGATAAACTTTCTCAATCGTTGTTCGCCGAGATAGATCAGCGCTTGTTTAAATGAGTGGATCTTTGAACTGACTGTCGCGGATGAGTTAACAAAGGTTAACAGTTTATAAGATAAGGTCAGGTCGGTGGCGACAAGCTCCTCAATGGCTTTGTAATCGAGGTTAGCTTTGGCTATTTCTTTGAACAGTTGCACCACAGTAAGAAATGCAGGCTCTAACGCTTTACGCTGTAACATCTCGGGTTTGCTAAAAAAGTAGCCTTGAAAATAGGTAAAGCCCGCCTTTTTAGCTTGTTTAAACTCTTCATAGGTTTCTACTTTCTCAGCAAGGAACTCAATTTTCGTTGCGCCAAGTTTTTGAATAAAGCGAGCGGCTTTTTCAAGGGAGACAACACGGATGTCAAATTTGATAATTGACACATAGGGGAAGAAGACGAGCCAGCCTGAACTGGGTACAAAGTCATCAAGCGCAATTCGGTAACCAAGCTTTGCCATCTTTTTGACGGCTTCTAATAACTCTAAAGTTGGTTCGCAATCTTCCAATACCTCAACGACCAAATTTTGCGCAGGAAAAAGCGTAGGCACGAGGTTAACCAAGCTTTGATAAGGAAAATTGACAAACCCTAAATGCTTACCCAGCGTATTGTAATGAGTGGATAAAAAATGATCGGAGAGTAACCGGCTCGTTGCTAAGTCTGGGTCTATATCTGGAAAGGTGTTCTTAGGGCCATCTCGAAATAGCAGCTCGTAGCCGATGGTTTTTCGGTCACGATCGAGTATGGGCTGTCTGGCGATATAGGAGTATTTCAAGGCAAGACTCTTATCTAATTATTGATATTATTGATTATACTTATTATAGCTTAACTTTTGATTCGACCGCTTAAACCAATAGTACCAGAGTGCGACTTGGCGTCAGTTTTTAGAACTAAAAGGTCGAGTTTGCAGTTCGTAACCATCATTAGCATAGACTAAGACTGAGCCTTGGGTGTACCAGTCACCCAAAACAATTCGCGTTGCGGTGCCATGAAGTTGATTTCTGTGATGAATCTCTGGTCGATGAGTATGGCCATGGATCATTAAATCGACCCCATACTGGGTCAGAACTCTATCCACTTCACTTTGTGTAACATCCATAATATCCATAGATTTCATTTGTTTATCATTATGGATGCCCGACTGTACTTTACCCACAATACGAACCTTTACAAAAAATGGCAGCCGATTAAATACCCATTGTAACCAAGGCTGGTGAACCTTCTTTCGATAGGCTTGATACTTTATATCGTCAATACAGAGTGTGTCGCCATGCAACACCACGGCTTTTTTTCCGTAAAGGTTAATTACTTGCTCTTCTTGGAGAAGAGTGATTCCGGTTTCTTTCGCAAATCGTTTGCCAAGTAAGAAGTCGCGGTTTCCTTGAGTAAAATAGCAAGCAACCCCTTTGCGAGTCAGTTGCTTAAATTCCGATTTTATTTGGTTGGCGAAAGGTGAATTATCATCGTCACCTATCCAAAATTCGAAAAGATCGCCAAGCACGTACAGTGCATCGGCATGAATGGCTTCTTCGCGCATGAAACGGATAAAACACTCGGTGATATCTGGTCGAGAAGGGCTTAGGTGTAAATCAGAAATAAATAGTGTATGCATAATAAAAATAAGGAGCGCATAGCGCTCCTTTTACCGTTACTCTTCGATGGTTGTGCCAGAAATGAACACTTCTTCTAGTGGAACATCTTGATGCATGCCCATAGAGCCTGTGCTCACGGCTTTTATTTTGTTCACAATATCCATACCTTCGATCACTTCAGCGAACACGCAGTAGCCCCAGCCATCTCGGCTTTCTGAACGAAAATCTAGGAATGTGTTGTTGTTCACGTTGATGAAAAACTGAGAACTTGCAGAGTGTGGATCCATAGTGCGCGCCATGGCAAGAGTACCGATCTTATTGCTTAGGCCATTGTTGGCTTCGTTTTTAATCGTTGCGCGAGTTGTTTTTTCTTTTAGGCCAGAGGTCATGCCGCCGCCTTGAATCATGAATCCATCGATAACGCGGTGGAACAGAGTGTTATCGTAAAAACCGTCACGGCAGTACTGTAGAAAGTTTGCGCTTGTTTCTGGTGCTTTTTCTTCATTAAGTTGAATTTTAATATCACCAAAATTCGTGTGAAGGATGATCATGATAGTTACCTTTATCTATTTTTCGTTGAGGCCCGGATTTTAACTGAACTTTGGACACATTCAAATCAACAAATGTCTTTAGGGGCCGTATTATTGCGAGAGAATAAGGATGACCAAGCTAGGCTAGAGTTGTTATACTGTGAAGCCATTTTAGTTCAAACAGTTATTAGATAGAGATCATGCTGAAAATATATAACTCAATCACTAGACAAAAAGAAGAATTCAAACCAATTCATGCCAACAAAGTGGGTATGTATGTCTGTGGAGTCACCATTTATGATCTCTGTCATATTGGCCATGGTCGCACCTTCGTTTCTTTTGATGTGATTTCTCGCTACTTGCGCTACTTAGGCTATGACCTTACATTTGTGCGTAACATCACTGATATTGATGACAAAATCATTAAACGTGCTGCCGAAAATGGTGAATCTTGCGATTCGCTAACCGAGCGCTTAATCGCAGACATGCATGCAGATTTCGATGCATTGAATATGAAACGTCCAGATGTCGAGCCTCGTGCAACCGCTTATATCCAAGAAATCATAGGCTTGGTGCAACGACTGATTGAACGCGGTTTTGCTTACGTTGCTTCTAATGGTGATGTGATGTTTGAAGTCAGCAAATTTGACGAATACGGCAAGTTATCCAAACAAGATCTCGATCAGCTTCAAGCGGGCGCTCGTGTTGATGTTGATCTTGCTAAGCGTAGCCCACTTGATTTTGTGTTGTGGAAAATGTCGAAGCCGGGAGAGCCCACTTGGGACTCCCCATGGGGAGAAGGACGCCCAGGCTGGCACATCGAATGTTCGGCGATGAATTCAGCGATTTTGGGTAACCACTTTGATATTCATGGTGGAGGCTCTGATTTGCAGTTTCCTCACCATGAAAATGAAATTGCTCAATCATGCTGCGCACATGACACTCCCTATGTGAACACATGGATGCACAGTGGCATGGTGATGGTGGATAGAGAAAAAATGTCTAAATCATTAGGGAATTTTTTCACAATCCGCGATGTACTTGCTCACTATGATGCGGAAACGGTGCGCTATTTCTTGATGTCGGGCCATTATCGCAGCCAATTAAATTACAGCGAAGATAACCTAAAACAAGCGCGTGCCTCGCTAGAGCGTCTATACACTGCGTTGAGAGGGTTGGATTTAACCGTAGCAGTTGCGGGCGGTGAAGAGTATGTCAGTCGCTTTTCGATAGCGATGAATGATGACTTTAATACGCCAGAGGCTTATTCCGTCTTGTTTGATATGGCACGTGATATCAACAAGCTGAAGACAGAAAATCTTCAGCAAGCCAGCGCTCTTGGCGCACTTATGCGTGAGCTTGCCGATGTGATTGGCATTTTGCATCAAGATCCAGAAGCGTTTCTTAAAGGGGACGCTAATGGCGACGAACAAGTGGCTGAAATTGAAGCTTTGATCAAACTGCGTAATGACTCACGTGCAGCAAAAGATTGGGCTAATGCTGACGTGGCACGCGATAAGTTGAACGAACTCGGCATCATTTTAGAAGATGGCCCAAGTGGGACTACTTGGCGTCGTAAATAATCAGGCAGTTAACTTGTCGATGATGGGCTTGAACTTTATTGGTTAAGCCCATTTTGTTTTTCGTCCACGATTAAGGTTTTCATGTCAATTATTTTAGGTATAGATCCCGGCTCGCGAATCACAGGTTATGGTGTGATCAGGCAGCATGGACGATATTTGTACTATCTTGGTAGTGGATGTATTCGTACATCCGAAAAAGAGTTACCTGGGCGGCTCAAGCAAATTTACGCTGGCGTGACGGAAATCATCACACAGTTTCAGCCTGATGTTTTTGCCATCGAGCAAGTATTTATGGCAAAGAATGCGGACTCAGCACTCAAACTCGGGCAAGCAAGGGGCAGTGCTATTGTGGCGGCGGTGAATGCGGATCTTCCAGTCTATGAATATGCCGCTCGACTGGTTAAACAATCTGTAGTTGGCACGGGTAGTGCTGATAAAGCGCAGGTGCAACATATGGTCCAGCAAATGCTCAAATTATCGGCTAAGCCACAAGCGGATGCCGCTGATGCTCTGGGTGTGGCAATTTGTCATGCGAATACCAATAAAACCTTGATTGCGTTAGCTGGGCGGGCAAGTAGTGCTAAAAAAGGCCGATATCGCTGAAAAACCGCTCTCGAGCGAGGTGGTATTTTTCTACTGGCTATACATCCAGTTATTTATTATCATCCGAGTCAAATAACCTCATTTCTCTAAGGAATTTCCTGTGATTGGACGTCTTCGCGGCATTCTGATTGAAAAGCAACCTCCAGAGCTATTGATTGAAGTCGCTGGCATTGGTTATGAAGTCCAAATGCCAATGAGTTGCTTCTATGAACTCCCTAAATTGGGCGAAGAAGCGGTCATTTATACCCATTTTGTGGTCCGAGAAGATGCGCAGCTTTTATATGGTTTCAACACGGTAAAAGAGCGAGCTTTATTTCGTGAAGTGATTAAAGCGAATGGCGTCGGGCCAAAATTAGGCTTGGGTATTTTGTCCGGCATGACGGCCGGTCAATTTGTTTCATGCGTTGAGCGTGAAGATATCTCCACATTAGTTAAGCTTCCTGGCGTGGGTAAAAAAACCGCTGAACGTTTGGTTGTTGAGATGAAAGATAGGCTGAAAGGTTGGGGAGCCAGTGACCTCTTCACTCCCGCTACTGACGCTGCGCCAGTCGATAACAATTCCTTGGAAGCGCTCACGAGCAATGCGGAAGAAGAAGCGATCAGTGCGTTACTTTCTTTGGGTTATAAGCCTCAACAAGCTTCTAAAGTAGTGGCGCAAGTAATGAAAGCTGACATGACCAGTGAAGCGCTGATTAAAGAAGCCTTGAGAGCAATGGTATGATTGAAGCTGATCGCTTAATTGCTCCTGATAGCCCTATTTTTAAAGATGAAGATATTATTGATCGCGCGATTCGTCCCAAAAAATTAGCGGATTATCGTGGCCAAGATCATGTACGCAATCAAATGGAAATCTTCATTAAAGCGGCACAAATGCGCAGCGAACCACTCGACCATCTCCTGATTTTTGGCCCTCCAGGGCTTGGAAAAACAACATTAGCCAATATCGTTGCCAATGAGATGGAAGTGAATATCCGCACAACTTCTGGTCCGGTATTGGAAAAAGCAGGCGATTTGGCGGCATTACTGACTAACCTTGAAGAGAACGACGTTCTTTTTATTGACGAAATTCATCGCTTAAGTCCGGTGGTTGAAGAAATTCTTTATCCCGCAATGGAAGATTACCAGCTCGATATAATGATTGGCGAAGGTCCAGCCGCTCGGTCCATTAAAATCGATTTACCCCCTTTTACGCTGATTGGGGCAACAACTCGCGCTGGCTCGTTAACCTCACCCTTGCGTGATCGCTTTGGTATTGTACAGCGCCTTGAGTATTACAAAATTGATGATCTACAGTACATAGTGCAAAGAAGCGCGGACTGTTTAGGATTGTCGATGGAAGCGGATGGTGCACTTGAAGTGGCTAGGAGAGCAAGGGGAACGCCTCGGATTGCCAACCGTTTATTGCGCCGAGTTCGAGATTACGCTGAAGTGAAAGGCAACGGGCACATATGTATAGAGACTGCAGATAAAGCGCTAAACATGTTGGATGTTGATAGCCAAGGTTTCGACTATATGGATAGAAAGCTATTACTAGCGATTATGGACAAATTTGGCGGTGGCCCTGTTGGTCTCGATAACCTAGCTGCTGCAATCGGCGAAGAAAAAGATACCATTGAAGATGTGTTAGAACCCTTTCTTATCCAACAAGGTTATTTACAACGGACACCAAGAGGACGAATGGCGACCGATCGCGCCTATCTTCACTTCGGAATTGAAAAATAAGTTTACACCTCATCGTCATTTTTAGGTGGTAAGCACAAAGTGTGAACTACATCTTATTTATGATAATTTCCTTATCACTAAAGAGTTAATGATGTGAAGTGTATTGTTAACTCTCTGTGTGATTCGTTGTATTAATTTCTATCCCTTTCACTAAATACTCACAACAATTTCATTCTTCCTTTGATGTGGATCATTTTGTTCTTTTTTTGTTCAGATTTGCCGCGTGAAAATTGATGTAAATCAAGGCTTTTTTCTCCCATAAATCTTTTGAAACAACCTGCATTTAGAAGTAGTATTAGTCCCAGCTATATTAGCTGATGCTTAACAATTAACTAACCATAACGGTACATGCTTGCAACAAAATTCTGATATTTTTCAACATTTGATGAGGTTATATCACTGATGAATTTTGAGGAATTTTAACCCGTTTAGCATGTCAAAAGTGTCATTCAGCCGGCACAAAGGAGTTACCATGATTGACGTCGTTGATCTATCGCGGTTGCAGTTTGCACTGACAGCGATGTATCACTTCCTGTTCGTTCCATTGACTCTAGGTATGGCTTTTCTTTTAGCCATCATGGAATCTTTGTATGTAATGACTGATAAGCAAATCTATAAGGACATGACAAAGTTCTGGGGTAAGCTTTTTGGTATTAACTTTGCCCTTGGGGTGGCCACTGGCCTCACTATGGAGTTCCAGTTCGGTACAAACTGGTCATACTATTCCCACTATGTAGGTGACATTTTTGGCGCCCCTCTTGCGATTGAAGCACTTGTAGCCTTCTTTTTAGAATCAACCTTTGTCGGTTTGTTCTTCTTTGGGTGGGATAGACTATCAAAACGCCAGCATTTGGGCGTGACTTGGTTGGTTGCTCTGGGGTCCAATTTCTCGGCACTTTGGATCTTGATTGCGAATGGTTGGATGCAAAACCCAGTTGGCGCAGAATTCAATTTTGAAACTATGCGTATGGAAATGGTCAGCTTTGCTGAAGTCGTTTTCAACCCAGTTGCTCAAGTGAAATTTGTGCATACCGTCGCTTCTGGTTACACCACTGGCGCGATGTTCATTCTTGGTATTAGCTCATATTACTTGCTGAAAGGTCGAGACGTTGCGTTTGCACGCCGCTCATTCGCTATCGCTGCATCATTCGGCATGGCCGCTATTTTGTCCGTGATTGTGCTTGGTGATGAATCAGGATATGAAGTGGGTGAAGTTCAAAAGGTGAAGCTGGCTGCGATTGAAGCCGAGTGGCACACGGAACCTGCACCGGCTGCATTTACACTGTTTGGTTTGCCTAACCAAGACGCCATGCACACCGATTATGCAGTAAAAATTCCGTACGTGATGGGTATTATCGCTACACGTTCACTGGATACCGAAGTCACAGGGTTACGCGATCTACGCGATCAACACGTTGACCGAATTCGTAACGGTATGTATGCCTATGAACTGTTAGAGAAATTACGTGCAGGCGAAAAATCGCCAGCAAACATTGCCGCTTTTGAAGAAGTGAAAGGCGATTTGGGCTACGGCTTATTGCTAAAACGTTATACCGATAAAGTGAGCGATGCAACGGAAGAGCAAATTCAAGCCGCCGCCGATGATTCAATTCCAACCGTATGGCCACTATTTTGGTCATTCCGTCTGATGGTCGGTGTTGGTTTTGTGATGCTATTTGTCTTTGGTGCAGCATTTATTCAAACTTGTCGTCAGAAAATTGAGCAAAAACAATGGGTACTTAAAGCCGCCTTGTTCAGTATTCCTCTACCGTGGATTGCAATTGAAGCAGGTTGGTTTGTTGCTGAATATGGCCGTCAACCATGGGCTGTTGGTGAAATATTGCCAACCAATGTTGCCGCTTCTGCGCTAACTCTGGGCGAATTATGGACCTCATTGTTTGCGATTCTTGCACTGTACACTGTGTTCTTGATTGCTGAAGTTTACCTGATGGTTAAATTTGCTCGTAAAGGGCCTAGCAGCCTGAAAACTGGTCGTTATCACTTTGAGCAAAACGCAAACTCTGTTGAAGACAAAGTTAGCCGTCAAGTCGAAGCATAAGGCAGGGAGATAGAATAATGTTTGATTACGAAATCTTGCGACTAATTTGGTGGGTGCTGATCGGCGTACTGCTGGTTGGTTTTGCAATCACAGATGGTTTTGACATGGGCGTTGGTGCTCTTGTTCCCGTCATTGGTAAGAATGACAGTGAGCGTCGTGTCATGATCAACTCTATTGCTCCACACTGGGATGGTAACCAAGTTTGGCTTATCACGGCAGGTGGTGCACTGTTTGCGGCTTGGCCGTTAGTCTATGCGACATCATTTTCCGGATTTTATTTGGCTATGATTGTTACATTGGCTGCATTATGGCTTCGTCCGATCGGTTTGGATTACCGTTCAAAAATTGAAGATCCAAAGTGGCGTAATACTTGGGATATCTGTATTTCAATTAGTGGCTTTGTACCACCAGTCATCTTTGGTGTTGCCTTTGGCAACTTACTACAAGGCGTGCCATTCCAACTCAGTGATTTCATGATGCCAACGTATCACGGTTCATTTTTTGGTCTGTTGAACCCATTTGCTCTGCTTTGTGGCTTAGTCAGCTTGTTTATGATTATTTTACAAGGTGCCGCTTGGCTACAGATGAAAACCACCGATGAGCTGCATGCACGCGCTCGTGGCGTCGCTCAACTAATGGGCTTGTTGGTTGCTATTACTTTCGTCGCTGCAGGGTTTTGGATCCAAAACATCGATGGTTACGTGATTACCAGCGTCATTGATACACATGCCGCATCAAACCCACTCAATAAAGAAGTGATACGTGAGGCGGGGGCGTGGATGGCTAATTTCAACGCTTACCCATTACTATGGATCGCACCAGCTTTGGGTGTTGCCATGCCACTACTTGCTGTGTTGGCGTCGCGTTTTGAAAAAGGTGGTCTCGCATTCTTGGCTTCTAGCTTAGCCAATGCGGGTGTGATTTTCACCGCTGGTTTTGCGATGTTCCCATTTATCATGCCTTCAAGCTTAGTACCAAGTAACAGCTTGACCATGTGGGACTCAACATCGAGTGAATTGACGTTGAACTTAATGACAGTGGTCGCTTTTGTAATGGTACCTATCATTCTTGGTTACACCACTTGGACTTACTACAAGATGTTTGGTCGTCTTGATAGCAAGTTTATTGAAGAAAACAAAAACTCACTTTACTAAGGAGCATAGATATGTGGTATTTCGCATGGATTCTAGGCGTGCTTTTAGCTTGTGCATTTGGCATCATCAACGCTCTTTGGTTAGAGCATTCTGAAATGATGGACAAAGACAGTGAGTAAACTTGCAATGCAAGTCACTGAGTACCATAAACTGGTTGATAAGACTCTGCTCAGAGTCTTATCGCTCTTGCTTGGTTTTTATCATATCGCCATGATTATGTGGGATCCCGAGCTGTATTCTCAGAGCATTGGTGGTTTTAACGCGGTTATTTCACCACTCATGATATGGGCGCTGTGTGCAAGTATGGTTTTTGGTGTTGGCTTTAGACCACGCAAATGGTTTTGGCAATTATTGTTTAGCCCCTACATTTCATTATCGATCTTAATTTACCTAACGATTATTCGACTAGTTTGATATTTACTGTGTATGAATAACCTGTCGAAGGTTGATTAACGACCCACATTAGTGCTGCCTCTTTGAGACAGCACTAATTTTTTGTTTCAAGTTTTGTAAAAGTCCACTCAATGCTTGTACTAACGTCAATGAGTTGCGTTATAGTATCCGCCTAAATCTGTATATGTGTTGGAACCTTTGTGCAAAATACAGCCTCAGCCTTTCATTGGCCTGTAACGATTTACTATGAAGATACGGATGCTGGTGGTGTCGTCTATCACTCAAACTATCTTAAATTCTTTGAACGAGCCCGAACTGAAATGTTACGCGCAGTTGGAGTGTCTCAGCAGACGTTTTTGCAGCAGAACATTGGTTTTGTGGTCAGGCACGTTGACATCGATTTTCTACAAGCTGCACGTTTAGACGATATGCTGACGATAAATACTGTGATTTCGGCATTGAAAAAAGCCTCACTGATCTTCTGTCAGGAGCTCGTCAATCCTGAAGGTAAAGTATTGTGTAAAGCAATAGTTAAGGTAGCATGCATCGACAATCAGAACATGAGGCCAAAAGCGATGCCTCAATCAATAATTTTGGAGTTAACCCATAGTGACTGCTGATATCTCAATTCTCGATCTGTTTTTGCAAGCTAGCTTATTGGTCAAGATGGTGATGCTAATCCTTTTGGGGATGTCTATCGTTTCGTGGGCGATGATCATCAAACGTAGTAAAGTCCTTTCCCAAGCAGAAAAGAACGCTGATGCTTTCGAAGACAAATTTTGGTCTGGTACTGACTTATCCGTTATTTATCAAGATGTCAAAAAGCGTAAAGATGAACTTTTGGGTACAGAAGAGATTTTTTACTCTGGCTTTACCGAATTTGCACGTTTACGCAAGACTAACGCCACTTCACCTGATTTCATCATGGAAGGGACGGGACGTGCGATGCGAGTTGCTGTCGCAAGGGAAGTGGACGAGTTAGAGACCAGTCTGCCATTTCTAGCGACCGTGGGTTCTATCAGCCCATACATTGGATTATTTGGTACGGTATGGGGAATAATGCACTCATTTATTGCGTTAGGTGCGGTGAAGCAAGCGACGTTAGCAATGGTGGCTCCTGGTATTGCAGAGGCGCTGATTGCGACCGCCATGGGTTTATTTGCGGCTATTCCTGCGGTGATGGCTTACAACAGGTTGAGCAATAAAGTCAGCAAATTAGAGCATAATTACGCCACCTTTTCTGAAGAATTTCATAGCATTCTTCACCGCCAAGCGATGGCTGGTAGGGAATAGACGATGGTGGGTTACCAGCGTAAAAAGCGCAAGTTGACAGCTGAGATTAACGTTGTCCCTTATATCGACGTTATGCTCGTGTTGCTGATTATTTTTATGGTGACATCACCGTTTGTCACTCAAGGCGTTGACGTCGAGCTTCCTAAAACCACCACTTCAAAGTCAGCGGCTGAGCTGAAAGGTGATAGTGATAGTAGTTTTATCATCGTGGAAATAGATAAAGAAGGTCGTCTCGGGTTGAGCGTAAATAATGAGGAAGTCGAGCGGGGTCTTTCGCTGCAAGATGTCATCATTAGAGTCAAAGCAGAGCTGTCGTTGAAACCGGATTCACCGGTTGCGGTTGGCGGTGATGCTGCAACGCCTTATGCAGAAGTGATACTGGTTCTGGATGAATTGAATCGTGCGGGCATTTCAAAAGTAGGTCTGCTAACCGAAATTAAAGGATAGTTTGTACTGTTCATGAAAGATCATAAATCCAAAAAAAGTGATTACAAAAAGCCCATCATTATCTCGGCTGTTTTGCATATAGTGTTGATCATTGCTTTGTTATGGGGTTCGGATTTTAGCCTAACTAAGCCCGAGCCTGCAGGGCAGATGGTTCAAGCTGTGGTGATTGATCCACAATTGGTACAAAAACAAGCCCAGCAAATTCGTAACCAGCGTGAAGCTGCTGCCAAAAAAGAGCAGGATCGGCTGGATAAGTTACGCCGCGAAAGTGAGCAGTTGGAAAAAAACCGCAAGGCGGAAGAAGAGAATATTCGCCAACTAAAAGAACAACAAGCTCAGGAAGCGAAAGCGGCCAGAGAAGCTGAAAAGCAACGTGCCGAAAAAGAACAAGAGCGTAAAGTGGCAGAAGAACGAGCTCGTAAAGAAAAAGAGCGAGCGGTAAAAGCGGAAACGGAACGTAAGATAAAAGAAGAAGCGGTAAAAAAAGCAGAACAGGAGCGCATCGCTAAAGAGGCTGAAATTGCGAAAGCGGAAAAAGAACGCATTGCCCGTGAAAAAGAGGCAGAACAAGCTAAAGAGAAAGCTCGTAAAGAGCGAGAAGCAGCAGAGCGAGCCGAGAAAGAGCGAATAGCCAAAGAACAAGAGGCGAAGAAAGCGGCCGAAAATGCAAAAAAAGAGAAAGCACGTCTAGAGAGATTGGAGCGTGAACGCAAAGAACAAGAAGCGGCGCTGAATAACATTTTTTCTGGGTTAGAAACAGAAGCAGAGCAAAATAGCTCAGCTCGTTCCCAATTTGTAATGAACGAAGCTCAGCGGTATGGAGCAATCTATACGCAGCTCATTCAACAAAATTTGCTGATTGAAGACAGTTTTAAAAGTAAACAGTGCAAAGTGAACCTACGGCTCATTCCAACGGGAACTGGAGCAATAGTCGGTAATCTAAGCATTATTGATGGTGACTCAAGGTTATGCGCGGCGACAAAACGTGCTGTGGCGCAGGTGGGGACGTTTCCGCTGCCCAAAGATGATCTTGATGTAGTCAATCAATTGAAAAACATTAATTTAACTGTAGAACCAAATTAAAAGGAAAAGCTTGTGTTAAAGCGATTGATGTTAGGATGCTTACTTGTCATCGCAAGTAGTGTACAGCTCGCCAACGCCGCATTGGAGCTTGTGATCACCGACGGCATTAATTCAGCAAGGCCGATTGCTATCGTACCGTTTAAGTGGGAAGGCAAAACAAAATTACCGCAGGATGTCTCTGCGGTGATCGCGTCAGATTTGCAACGTAGTGGTAAATTCAGCCCGATTGCGACCAGCAAAATGCCACAAACGCCTTACAATGAAACCGATGTGAAGTTTGATGCTTGGACCAGTATTGGTGTTGATGCTTTGCTCACAGGTAGCATTACGCAAAATGCAGAAGGTAACTATGTCATCAATTACCAATTGGTAGATGTAGTGCGTGGTCAACTGACACAAGGCCAAAGCAAAGCATTAAGTAACGATGGACAGTTGGTGCTTTCTAAAGATCATGTTTTATTCAATAAAGTTGCCACCGTACCAGCAAACCGAATGCGTGAGTATGCGCATCGAATTTCAGATTTGGTCTATCAAGAACTCACGGGTGATAAGGGTGCGTTTCTCACTCGTATTGCCTACGTGGTGGTCAACGACGATGAACAATATCCTTACCAGCTAAGGGTTGCTGACTATGACGGTTACAATGAACGTTTAGTACTTCGTTCAAAACAGCCTTTGATGTCACCGACTTGGTCACCTGATGGTAAGCAACTGGCGTATGTGAGCTTCCAAAACGGCCAAGCGGAAATATTCATCATGAATATTTATACTGGTGAAAGAGAGAAAGTGACCTCGTACCCACGCCATAATGGGGCACCGAGGTTCTCGCCAGATGGGAAAACCCTTGCTTTGGTGTTGTCTAAAACGGGCAGCTTACAGGTTTATACTCTGGACTTGGCAACCAAGAAGCTGAAACAAATAACGAGTGGCAGATCAAATAATACAGAACCGTTCTGGCATCCTGATGGTAAATCGCTAATATTTACTTCGGATCGGGGTGGTAAACCACAGATATATCAAGTAAATTTATCAGACGGTTCTACCAATCGTCTGACATGGCAAGGCAGCCAGAATTTAGGTGGACAAATAACGCCTGATGGTCGATTCCTTGTCATGGTAAACCGAAGTAATTCGGGTTTTAATCTGGCGAAACAAGATTTGGAAACTGGTTCAGTGCAAATTCTAACAAAGACTTTGCTCGATGAGTCTCCAAGTATTGCACCCAATGGTGGTATGGTCATATACAGTTCTATTTATAACAAAGCGAATGTACTTTCGATGGTGTCTATAGATGGGCGTTTCAAAGCTAGATTACCGGCAACAAATGGTCGCGTTAGGGCTCCTGCGTGGTCTCCGTTTTTATAGCAAGTAAGTATCAAAAAGTAAGGAAAAAAAATGCAACTTAATAAAGTTCTTAAAGGGCTACTGATTGCGCTACCAGTACTTGCAGTAACTGCATGTAGTTCAAGCGATGAAGCGACAAACGCTTCTGGTACTCAAACTAACCAGTCTACTTCAGGTTCAGCAAACAGCGTTGATACAACTGTAGTTTCTCCAATTGATGCGAATGGCCAACTCTCTGAACAAGAGCTAAAGGAACAAGCTCTTCGTGAAACTCAAACCATTTATTTCGCATTTGATAACGCGACAATTGCTGGTGATTACGAAGATATGCTTGCTGCACACGCAGCTTACCTAAGCAAAAATTCAGCAATGAAAGTTACTATTGAAGGCCATGCTGACGAACGTGGTACGCCTGAATATAACATCGCGCTAGGTGAGCGTCGTGCACAAGCTGTAGCGAAATATCTACAAGCGCTAGGTGTACAAGCTGACCAAATCTCGATCGTTAGCTATGGCGAAGAGAAGCCACTTCTTCTTGGTCAATCTGAAGAAGTGTATGCGAAGAACCGCCGCGCGGTTCTCGTATACTAATCGAGGAATCGCCTCATGTTCAGTAACTTAAAGCGAATTGTAACGCTTACGTTACTGGCAAGTGCAGCGGGTCAAGTACTCGCTGCACCAGCTCCAGTATCCGATCTTAGCAATAGCTCTTCAGCAAGCACATCTCGTGCTCAACAATCATCATCTGAATCTAATGTACAACGTCTTGAACGTCTGCTTGAAAACCGTAATAGCGTTCAACTCAAAATGCAGCAGCAGCTCGATGATATGGCACTTGAAATCAGCGAACTACGTGGCCAGTTAGAGCGTAATAGCTACGATATGCAGCAAATGTTGCAGCGTCAGCGTGAACTCTTTATCGAGTTAGATCGCGTACGTGGCGAAATGAAGAATACAACCGCAAGTTCGTCACAGCCGACAACGGACACTGATATTGCAGGAACGTTTAGCAGCAATGTTGATGAACAAACTGCCTATCAGAATGCGGTTGATTTAATCCTGAAGAAAAGGGATTACAGTGGTGCTATTGCAGCGTTTCAACAGTTTCAAAAAGATTATCCAGATTCTAATTTTGCGTCTAATGCCCATTACTGGTTAGGGCAGCTCTATTTTGCAAAAAAGCAGGATAAAGAAGCGACGCAAAGTTTTGCCGCCGTGCTCACTTACAGTGACTCCAATAAACGTGCTGATGCGCTGGTTAAGTTAGGTGATATTGCCAAGCGCAATAATAATACTGCGCAAGCAAATAAGTATTATCAGCAAGTTGTGGATGAATACCCTACAAGTGCGTCTGCCAAGGTTGCTAAAGAGAATTTGAATTGATAACAATTTGAGTTAATAAAAAGAGGCCTTGTGGCCTCTTTCTTCGACGGCACTATTTTATGAATCGCTTTTGATCCTTCGTTAGGTGCGGTGTACAATGCTCGGATTCTTGGAAGTTGCGTAGAGCAAGAGCAATGAGCCACATATTAGATACGATTGAAACTATTTATCCATTTCCGCCAAAGCCCATTCCACTAACGGTTGAGCAAAAACAAGCCTATACAGCAAGTATCAAACAACTCTTAAAAGAAAAAGATGCTGTATTAATTGCGCATTACTATACCGATCCTGAAATTCAAGCTCTCGCTGAAGAAACCGGCGGTTTTGTTGGTGATTCATTAGAGATGGCCAAGTTTGGTAATCGCCATCCTGCCAGTACATTGATCATCGCTGGTGTGCGATTTATGGGCGAATCAGCAAAAATCTTAACCCCTGAAAAACGCATTTTAATGCCAACCTTAAAAGCAGAATGCTCTTTGGATCTGGGGTGTCCTGCCGATAAATTCACAGAATTTTGTGATGCACACCCAGATCATACCGTTGTTGTGTATGCAAACACATCGGCGGCGGTCAAAGCTCGTGCCGATTGGGTGGTTACATCGAGCATTGCACTTGATATTGTTGAGCACTTAGATGCGGAAGATAAACCCATAATTTGGGGGCCAGATCGCCATTTAGGCTCATACATCGAGAAAAAAACGGGCGCAAAGATGTTGCTCTGGCAAGGTGAATGCGTAGTACACGACGAGTTCTCTGCCGATGCATTGCGTAAGATGAAAGTACTGTATCCTGATGCAGCCATCCTTGTGCATCCAGAATCACCAGCCAGTGTGGTAGAACTTGCGGATGCTGTAGGCTCTACAAGCCAGTTGATTAAGGCAGCAAAATCCTTACCTCAACATAAAATGATTGTGGCGACCGATAAAGGCATCTTTTTTAAGATGCAGCAGTTAGTCCCTGAGAAAGAATTGATTGAAGCACCGACGGCAGGGGCCGGGGCAACATGCCGAAGCTGCGCGCATTGTCCTTGGATGGCGATGAATGGTCTTCGAGCGATTGAGTCAGCTCTTATGGAAGGCGGTAAAGATCACGAAATTTTCGTCGATGAAGCCGTGAGAGTGAAATCACTCATCCCATTAAACCGTATGTTGGATTTTGCTGAACAGTTAAATTTGCAAGTCAAAGGGAATGCCTAATTCCTTTCGGCGGTAGTGGATGAAAAAAGGCTCTTATTCAGAGCCTTTTTATCGCAAGCAAATTGATTTGAAATTAACGTTATTCGAAAATAAAACTATTCAAAAACAAAGTTATTGCTCTAGTGCCAACTGAGCGCCGCGTTGCGTTAAGCCACACAACATCACTGGTATGGCCTGATAGATTTCTTCAAACTGGTCGAGTCCTTGCATACCTTGTTGAGAAAGTGTTGCCAAGGACGTCTCCGGATCATAAAGCATACTCAGCGAAAGGAGCACGCCCCCAAGTAGCGCATTGTCTTGGCTATCTTCAGGCATTAACGTTTCCCAATCATCACGCGTAAGTTGCCAACCTTGAAGAAAACCTTCACAAAAATCACGGACATGTTCAGTTACTATTTCTTGTTCATCGAGTGAGCAACCAGTAGGCCAGCTCCATTGATTTTCGAGCAAAGCAGGGCGATAGTCATTCCACATTTCAACGATCAGTTGGAAATAGGTTTCTAGCTGTTTGCCTTCGCTAAATGGCGCGATCTCTTCTCCCCCCCATAGAAAAGGGAGCCATTCCTCTGGCGGGAGCAAGTTAGGCGCTGACGCCATGGATGCGACAAAACCTTGAGTTTTGGCCTCATTAAGCAATTTATCTTCTAGTTCGGGTTGGGTAAGGAGTTCTTGTAAATTCACAGCAGATCCCATCAGTTGCCGAGTGTATTTGCAGCCATTTTAACGTTAAAGCGATACAATGTGCGAATTTTGCTGATAATTTGTTGGCTTTAGTGAGGTTTTACAACAATCAACATATTGCTCGCTAAGATTGTTCACTATAATTTGCACAAAAGAAAAAATTGAAAGGATTTATGAGAGCACCTATTTCATTGAAGAAGAAGAGCATTATCGCCCTTTCTTTTTATCTCTGCTTTTTTATTGCGATCACAGGTACCGTTACTTATTGGGTTGTCGAAGCGCCACTACGAGCTGAATTAAAACAGAATTTAGATCTTCGTGCAGAAGTGTTATCAGCCCAAATTCGCGAACCTCTCAACCGTTCTATTGGTGTGCTCCAAAGCATTGTGAGCCTTGGGCAAGCTGCAACCAACCAAGCTGAGCAAGACAGAATACTCTCTTCGCTGTTCACTATACTTGATGATGTTGTCGTCAGTGGTGGGCTATGGCCGAAACCCTACAGCATTAATGCATCGCAGCGATACAGTAGCCTATTTTATAATCGAGCCGCTGACGGTCAAGTCGACAAATTGCATTCTTGGAACAATCAAGAAGCGCATGGTTACGATAACGAAGAGTGGTACAACGCAGTAAAAGAGAAGCCTGTCGGTAGTGTGGTATGGTCAGAAGTCTATGTTGATGCCTATACGCACGTTCAGATGATCACGGCTTCATCGCCCTATTACGTTAACGGTGAATTTGCTGGAGTAGCAACAGTCGATCTGTCATTGGCGGGGTTAGCCACATTTATTGCCAGTCAAGCGGAGCTTTATAACCTTGGCGTATCCTTAAGTGATTCGGGGGGCTCCCTGATCACTGAACATAATTTTATGATACGTGAAGAAGCTAACGTAAGTCATTTCGGTTTTGGTGATTTTGAATGGCGAGTTGATGTTATTAATGCCCATCGGTTAGTGAATGACGAAGTGTTTGATCTGGTGATGAATGTCGAACGGAGTATCATTCCAATCCTTTTAGTTTGCGTTATGATCGGTTATTACTTGATCAATCAATATGTGATCAAACCGATTACCATCATAGCCAAAAAAGTGAGTGATTCTAAACAAGGCGGTATTATCGATATGCCGTATCGAAGCCAAGATGAGATCCGCCAGCTTATCGATTCATTTAACCAAAAAACCGTTTATCTTGAAGCGGAAAAAGTGAAAGCTCAAGCTTCCACTCAAGCCAAAAGTGCCTTCTTAGCAACTCTGTCACACGAAATCAGAACTCCAATGAATGGTGTTTTAGGAACCGCGCAAATCTTATTGAAAACAGAGCTTTCCCCAGAACAGAGGCAACACCTTAATAGTCTGTATGAGTCTGGCGAGCACATGATGGTGCTGCTTAACGAAATTCTCGATTTCTCCAAGATTGAACAAGGGCGATTAGAACTTGATAACACCCGTTTCCCCTTGGATTCACTGATTGGTAGTATTAACAGTGTTTACCATACCTTATGCAATGAAAAAGGACTGCAGTTTAGGATTTACAGCGATATTGTTCACGATCGCTGGTATTACTCAGATAAAGCACGATTGAGACAGATTCTGTTTAATTTACTGAATAATGCGGTCAAGTTTACCTCTCACGGCTTTGTCGAAGTGACTCTAAAAGAGCAGCAGATGGAAGATAAACGGTATCTTTCTATTCGGATACGGGATTCGGGGATAGGTATAGCAAAAGAGGCTCAGGAAAAAATATTCCGCCCATTTGAACAAGCTGAATCATCGACGACAAGGCGTTTTGGTGGAACGGGGTTGGGCTTAGCGATTGTAAAACAAATTGTAGAGCTAATGGATGGGACAGTCACGGTAACCAGTGAGTTAGGGATTGGTACCAGTTTTCACGTTATGCTAGCGATAGAAACAACGACGCCCGGGACCATTGAAGTCAAGCCACGTCGCAAGCTTAATTACCAAGGACTGAAAGCTCTCATTGTGGAAGATAACCGGACCAACTCTATCATCATCGAAACCTTTATGAAGAATAAAGGGTTTACATGCGATTGTGTTGAGAATGGTGAATTGGCAATTCAAGCGGTTGTTGGCGGGAATTATGACCTGATATTGATGGATAACCATATGCCCGTAATGGATGGCGTAGAAGCGGTGTCTGCGATTCGGATCTTAGTTGGGGAGCAACGTAATGTGCTCATTTTTGGTTGTACTGCTGATGTTTTCAAAGAAACTCGTGAGCGAATGTTGTCGGCCGGCGCTGATTATATTGTCACCAAACCCATTGATGACAATGAATTAGATGATGCTCTTTTCCAATTTGTCGAAAAACTGTATCAATATCATCCAGAGTCCTCTATGCCGCTAAAGATAGGCTCAGCCGAGGAATCATTGGTGACGTTTTATATGGCCGTGGAAGATCAAAACATAGAACTTGCATTAGCCATGATTCAACGTTTGATACAGCAGTTGCCGGAGATTGAAAACACTCATATTCATCAAGTGTTAATCGACACCCAAACAAGCTTAGAAAAACACCAGTTACCTACACAGCAGCAAGTCGATTTGCTAACGGTATTGCTTTCCGATTTTTGTAATTAAATAACCATTTTGAGATTTAGTAAGAATGCGTTGTAACAGGAATTTAAATAATAGCGTTAGATTCTAGTTTCCGATTCAAAATTGGTTATAAATTTACCTAAGTTAATTAAAATTGGTCACTAAATCTACAAAATATGTGTTCTAATTCCCTCATTATCTAGCTTGTTGTTATTTTCTAGGTATCTGTATTGCTGATTGGCATATTTAATAGTTATATCTATTGTGTAGAGGGAAGTAATGAAAGCTCGTGGCCCATTTTGTATTCGTCATGCTGCGGCGGACACATTTGCAATGGTTGTTTTTTGTTTTATATCAGGCATGATCATTGAAATTTTCATCTCTGGAATGACCTTCGAACAGTCGCTAGCATCACGTACACTGTCTATCCCAGTTAATATCGCAATAGCATGGCCTTATGGCGTATTTCGTGACTTTATTCTGCGCCAGGGACGTCAATGGTCTGAGACTGGCTTAATGAAGAATGTCTCGGATTTGGTTGCTTACGTTCTATTTCAATCTCCTGTCTATGCCGCCATTCTATGGGCTGTAGGCGCATCTACAGAGCAGATCATAACCGCAGTATCAAGCAATGCCATTGTGTCGTGTGGAATGGGCGTTCTCTATGGCTATTTTTTAGATATGTGCCGCCGTTGGTTCCGTGTCCCGGGCTATCATCGTAGCGCCTAACCGTGACACTCACTGAAGAAAGGCTTGTATTGAATTTCATCAAATAAGTCAATAAGTAGTCAAACGAACCAAAGTGGTGGGCTTTTTTATTATTTTGGCTTGACCTAATCCTATAGAATCATTAAATTAGCGCCTCGTTAGCCAAATGCGCTAACCACAATATAATTTGGTGAGTTGTCCGAGTGGCTTAAGGAGCACGCCTGGAAAGTGTGTATACGGCAACGTATCGAGAGTTCGAATCTCTTGCTCACCGCCATATTCTAAACCGTAGGCGATCGTCTACGGTTTTTTTGTGCGTAAAATACCATGTCAACTCAAGCTTAACTCACTGTTTAATCTAAACAATCTCAATGCATCCCCTGCTAAAAGTTATTAAATAGCCATTCACTCAAAAATAATCCCAATTCAGAGCTAAACTGTCATATATAAAACTAATTTCACTTATTGGCTATGGTTACGAAAAAGCACAAAGCTCAGACCTTTCATAAAGTTGCAGTGGCTATTGTTGTATTGGTAGTCACTATTGCTATTTTTAATAGGCAACTTGGTCATTTTTATGATGCTAGCCGTGTTGAAGAGCGTAAAGCCGTAAGAATAGCGGTTTCGCAAACGCCACTCTCTTCCTCCTTCATTATTGCCGACAGTTTGGGTTTTTTTGAACAACAAGGGGTGAATGTCGAACTAGTGCCCTGTTCTGGAGGTGTGGCCTGTTCTCAAGCTTTGTTTAGTGGGAATGTAGACTATGCGACTGCCTCTGAGTCGGTGGTTATGTTTAAGCTTTTCCAGCGTAATGATTTTGCACTATTAACCAGTTTTGTTGAGTCAGATAACGATTTAAAGCTGCTCACGTTAGAGCGATTAGGCATTGTTAACCTGAGTGATTTGGAAGGTAAAAAAGTAGGCATCGTTAAGGCGAGTGCCAGTGAGTTTTACTTTGATTCATTGTTGATTGCCAGTGACCTGAAAGAGATGGCTGTTGAAAAAGTCTATTTACCACCAGAAGCGCTAAATGACTCTTTATTCTCCTCACAAGTTGATGCTATTTCTGTTTGGGAACCTTACGGTTATAAAACTGAAACCTCTGCACCATCCGATGTATTGAACCTTGGGCTATCTGGTATTTATCATTTGTCGTTTAATTTACTTTCGATGAAAGCAACCGTCGAAGAGGCGCATGACGAGATAGTGGCAATATTACGTGCATTAAAAGAGGCTAATGAATGGATTAACCTCAATCCTGAACAATCAAGAGAGGTGATTGCACAGGCCTTAAATATTCCGTTACCCCAACTCGAGTGGTCTTGGAATGATTATGTATTTCGTTTGTCGTTAGGTAATGCACTTTTATCTAACTTACAGCTTCAAGCAAGATGGGCGATTGAGGCTGGTATGGTTACGGGCGACAAGCCGGATTTTCGGACAGTGCTTGCTTCCAAGCCGATCGAGGAAGTGCTACGTACTAAGGTATCGATAAAATGATCAGTTCGATTGTACGTAAATTGACATTATTGTTCGCATCCACGGCATTTCTAATCCTTTTGATCACTTTTTCTCTGTGGGGCTTACTTAAAGAACAAGAGCAAACAAAAAAAGATCTAGAAGATATTATGCAGATCCAATTGAGTGTGGATTTGTTGCGTAGCCAACTTTGGATTTTCCTGCAGTATTCTGATGTATCAAGTTTGGACCAGGTTGATATTGCTCAGCAAAGCCTCTCCAAGAGACTGCTTAATCATAAGATGATGGGCAAACATATCGAAAACTTACAACGCATGAATACTAGCCTTGCCGTCTTACTGCAACAAGAAAAAAAGCTTACTCATCAAGATGCTGAAGCAAAAAGCAACTCTCTAATCAGCGCGAAAGGGCTGTTACATTCACGTTACAATATGCTTGTGCAAAATATGACTGAAGAGTTGTTTTACTTACAAAAATCAGTCTTAGCAAAAAGCATTGAGAGTCAACAAATGACCTTGATGTTGAGTGCACTGAAAATATTATTTTTTTCAATCTTAGTGAGTGGCATTGCGTGGTTGATTTTGAAACGTTTCAAAAGAGGGTTTGCGTCAATTAAACAAGGTATCCTAGCTTTGACGTATGGTGACCTTGAAAGCAAGATTGAACCAGTTAATCTGGATATTGAATTTGTAGCTTTGGCTGACTTTTTTAACCATATGAAGGTCTCACTTAAAACGACAACCGTGACAAAAGATGAATTGCAATTAGAGGTTGAGCGACAAACCTCAGAGTTAAAAATCCAAAAAGATCAGCTTCAGTTTCTATCTGAACATGATTCGTTGACGGGGTTACTTAATCGGCGAGCGTTTGAAAAGTTGTTGGATAACGCCATTATTAAAGCCAATAGGACCAAGGTGAAGTTAGCGCTGCTTTTCATTGATTTGGACAATTTCAAAACCATCAACGACACTCAAGGCCACTGCGCGGGAGATGAAATTTTAAAGCAAATTGCGATTCGCTTAGAGGCCAGTATCCGCCAATCTGATTTTTCGGCAAGGCTTGGAGGCGATGAATTTGTAGTGTGCCTCGATCTGATTGATGAATACGATTTTGTCGCAGAGAAAGTCAAGCAAATCATCAAATGCTTAGGGCTGCCCATTGAGTTTGAAGGGCAAATCCTAACCGTTGGTGTTAGTGTCGGTATCAGCTACTTCCCCTTACAAACCAATAGTATGCACCATTTAATGGCATTAGCTGATGAGGCTATGTATCAAGCGAAAGAGGTGGTTGGTAACACTTATTGTCAAAACATTGATCCCTTAAGGGGAGTTTTTACAGTGGAAGACGTGGTGAGTTAACGCCATTTTTCTGCATAGGAAGCGGCTGGGTCGAGGCTGATTCATGAGTAGATAGTCGCAATCCCTGAATAATACCGTTTATCAATTGAACCTGACTCAGTTTCCTTTTACCCTGTGCTTCTCCCCCCATATTATCGCTAGGAGCATCGTCATGCAGCTTCGTGATCCTCAACTTTTTAAACAACAATGTTATCTCAATGGTCAATGGGTTTGTGCATCCAACTCGCTCACCTCAACCGTTTACAACCCTTATGACGGCACTCTGATTGGAACGGTTCCGCAGCTAGATAGTGCGCAAGTCCAACAAGCGATTGAGGGTGCAGAGCTTGCGCAGAAACTGTGGAAAAAACAGCCAGCGGCGGACAAAGCGAGAGTGCTTAGATCTTGGTATGAATTGATTGTTGAACACAGCGATGATCTGGCACTGATTTTAACCAACGAGCAAGGCAAACCTTTAGCGGAAGCGAAAGGCGAGATCAGCTATGCTGCCAGCTTTGTCGAATGGTATGCCGAAGAGGCAAAACGAGCTTATGGTGAGCTTGTTCCGAGTCATAAAGCGGATGCAAGAATACTGGTATCGAAAGAACCTATTGGTGTGGTTGCTGCGATCACGCCTTGGAATTTCCCTGCGGCTATGGTGACTCGTAAATGTGCTCCAGCGATTGCGGCTGGGTGCGCAGTGGTACTCAAACCAGCACCAGATACGCCTTTTACTGCTCTTGCTTTGGCAGAATTGGCGCATCGTGCTGGGCTTCCCGCTGGCTTATTGCAAGTGGTGACTGGAGAGGCAATCGCAATCGGGCAGCAATTAACCAGCAGCAAAGTGGTACGCAAACTCTCATTTACTGGCTCGACAGGAGTGGGGAAAATATTAATGGCACAGTGCGCGCACAACATCAAAAAGTTGTCGCTCGAGCTGGGTGGTAATGCCCCTTTTATTGTGTTTGAGGATGCCGACATTAATGCCGCCGTAGAGGGTGTGATGGTGGCGAAATTTCGTAACGCTGGTCAAACTTGTGTCTGTGCCAATCGAATCTATGTGCAAGAGGGCGTGTACGATAAATTTGTTAAAAAATTGGTTGATAAAGTCAGCAAGCTGATTGTGGGAAATGGGTTGGAATCAGGCGTAACAATGGGGCCTTTAATCAATGATGCGGCGGTGGCTAAAGTCAAATTACATATTGCGGATGCCACCGCGCAAGGCGCTCTAGTGCAATATGGCACTCTGCCTCAAGCCGGTAGCCGCTTGTTTGAGCCTCACGTATTAACAGAGATGACAGAAGAGATGTTGGTGGCTCAAGAAGAAACCTTTGGCCCACTTGCACCTTTGTTTCGTTTCACTCACGAAGAGGAAGTGATTGAACGTGCAAACCACACGGATTCTGGATTAGCTGCATACTGCTATACGCAGTCATTGGCTCGGGCTTGGCGATTGAGTGAGGCACTGGAAGTCGGCATTGTTGGTATTAACGAAGGTTTGATATCAACTACAGTCGCACCGTTTGGCGGCATCAAAGAGTCAGGTCTTGGCCGCGAGGGAGCAAAACAGGGGCTAGACGAATATTTGGAAGTGAAATACACCCTAATGGGAGGCTTAAACTAACCTTCCTCTCACTATTTTTGTTGAGTCAGTAACCCCCATCTTAAGGGGCCATTGGTTTCAAAATCATTGGCCTCCTGGCAGATCATATACAGCTCACCGACTTGAATCACTGCACCGATAGAATAAGCTTGGTCCTTATAATAGCAAACACGTTGTAAAGCTTTACCTTCTGTAGCCACCACAACCGGTAACGAAGCGGTATTGATTACTTTCGTGTAGCCAAAGCTAGGAGCAATCAATAATAACCAAACACAGTACTTCAGCATGGTGTATCTCCTATTTATAGTGAGGTAGTTAATCAAATTGCCGCTGATAGCGGGGCAGCATACTTTCATTGCCCAGTAACCCACCTTGATGAATATAAATCACCGTTTTTTCTGGATGAGCTTCCATCCAAGGTAACAAACATTGCCACATCATAGGGTCATACAACAGATCAAATTCCACATGAGTCTGCTCAAGTAGATTTTGCCACATCCGATAATCGGCTTCGTACAATCGTCCAAAGTGATGCTTTTTCTCTGTAGATATAATCGTAGGGTACTGGCGCTCTTCAAGCTCGTCAAATTGTTGGATGAGGTAGTCATTTCCCCCTACACAAGCACAGGTCAGAACCTCAATGCCGTGCGGTTTTAGATATTTTTGCAGGTAGATCGCAGTGGTTCCTGTCCCGGAGGGCAACGCAACGACGAATTGCGTTTTTGTCTCCATTCTCATCCAGTTGAGAATTTCTAGAGCCAACTGCTTAATGCCCGTTTCGGCCATCTTTGAGCGACCGCCTTCCGGTACGACTAAGCATGAAGCATCAGGCTGGCGGATCGTATCAATATACTGCTCGGGTGGCATTATATTGATGGGGCTAACTTCGATGATGTGCGCTCCTAAATCCAGTGCACCACGATAGTTGCCAATCGGCCTTTGTTGTAGCCACGTTGGAATGTGGTCTACATAAAACTCAAATTTCCACCCTTTAATGCGCGCAAGAGCCGCCAGAGAATAGAGAGCATTCGACTGCGCCGAACCATAGCTGATTAAAGTGCTGATGCCGGGGAGATCGCTATCCAATAACGCCATGAACTTACGCGCTTTATTTCCGGAAAAATGGCTGTGAAGTTGATCATCACGTTTTAAATAGAAGCGGTTACTGGCAAAAGTATGTTGCGTTATAGGGGTATCAGACAGTTTCATGATGATTTTCGAGCAGAAAAGGGCCGTAGTATATACTGACCTGAGTAAAAATTGCAGTGTTGGCCGATTTTATCGCTCGTCAGTTACTGCTTTGCCTCTCATGCGGCAAAAAAAAGCCCAGAGCAAAAGGCGCTGGGCGGATACAAATAAACATAGGAGTTAATAAGAAAAAGCAGCATATCGGTAGTTACAGTAAGAAGAAAAATTTGACGGCCTGTAAAATTCTTAATGCTCTGCTAACTACACTTATTGAGACTGAGCATTTCACAATCAGTTCCATCTTAAAGCCATTTTTTTCAATTTATTTTTAAAATATTTATCTTTCATTAGCTTACTTCTATTTTACTCTTCAGCTCCGATCATTTCGCAAAAATGTGATGTTAATTGCTTGTTAATCAATTGTGTCGATAGTATATTTCAAACACCTGTTTGATACGAGTGATTGAAATGGCACCAAGAAGTAGTACCAAAGAAAAAATCCTAGATGTTGCAGAGGGATTGTTTGCTGAACATGGCTTCAACGATACATCGTTACGAGCTATCACCAGCAAAGCTGGAGTAAATCTAGCCTCGGTTAACTACCATTTTGGTGATAAGAAAACGTTAGTGCGTGCAGTGTTAAATCGTTATTTAGAAGCATTTATGCCGGCCGTTCAACAAGCACTACAGGAGTTAAACTCCCAAGATGAATATCAAATGTCGGAAGTGTTTGAGTCATTGCGTACACCATTACGTGCGTTGAATGATGTTAGGCCCAATGGTACCAGCCGTTTTATGTTGTTGATTGGTCGCGGCTATACCGATGTGCAAGGTCATTTACGTTGGTTTATCACCACACGCTACAGCGATGTATTGTCACTGTTCACTCAGTCAGTGATGAAGGCGAACCCAAAACTGACGCCTGAAACTCTATTCTGGCGTTTGCACTTCACGCTAGGCACGTGTGTTTTTACCATGGCGTCGAGCCAAGCATTGGCTGAGATTGCCGAAAGTGATTTTGGCAACCAAGTGGATGCTAAAGCCGTCGTCGACTTACTTATTCCTTATTTAGCCGCCGGCGTTGCGGCTGATTAACCCAATTAAATCTATTATAAGAAGTAACAATCCAAGCGAACAAAAGGATCTGATCATGAGCTCTCTACGAAGAAAATGGATAAGCGACCCCGCCTTTAAACTGTTTAAGCAAGTTTTGCCTCCGTTATCGGAGACAGAAAAAGAGGCGATGGAAGCGGGCAGCGTTTGGTGGGATGGTGAACTGTTTTCAGGTCGTCCAGACTTTACCAAGCTGCATCATTACCCAAAACCAACCTTGTCAGATGAAGAGCAATCTTTCATTGATAATGAATTGGAAACGCTGCTGTCTATGTTAGATGACCATAAAATCGTGAAAGAAGATCGCGACTTGCCAGCGGAAGTGTGGAGGTTTCTGCGTAAAGAGCGTTTCTTCTCTTTGATTATTTCAAAGGCCTACGGTGGTCGTGAATTTTCCGCACTCGCCAACTCCACCATAGTGTCACGGATTGCGACGCGCAGTATCAGTACCGCTGTTACAGTGATGGTGCCAAACTCGCTTGGCCCCGGAGAGCTTCTCTCTCACTACGGTACACAACAACAGAAAGACTACTGGCTTCCTCGCTTAGCTGACGGTACGGATATCCCTTGTTTTGCGCTGACCGGGCCAGAAGCAGGCTCCGATGCTGGCGGCATTCCTGATCAAGGCGTGGTGTGTTACGGCAAGCACGAGGGCAAAGAAGTCCTTGGGATTAAACTCAGTTGGAATAAGCGTTATATCACGCTTGCTCCGGTTGCAACTGTGCTAGGCCTAGCTTTCAAACTCAGTGATCCTGAAAAACTTCTAGGCGATAAGCTCGATATCGGCATTACCTGCGCGCTGATCCCTGCTAATCACAAAGGCGTGGAAATTGGCGAGCGACACGATCCACTCGGCCTTGCGTTTATGAACGGCCCAACGCGTGGTCAAGATGTTTTCATCCCGATGGATTGGCTCATCGGTGGTGCTGACTATGCGGGTAAAGGCTGGCGCATGCTGGTGGAATGTTTGTCGGCAGGGCGTGGTATTTCATTGCCCGCACTTGGTACGGCGATTGGTCACTTAACTTCGCGTACGACAGGTGCATACGCTTATGTGCGCAAGCAATTTGGCATGTCGATTGGTAAATTTGAAGGGGTAGCTGAAGCGCTAGGTCGTATCGGTGGCTTAACTTATTTGCTTGAAGCGACACGAACCTTAACCACAACCTCGCTCGATTTGAAAGAAAAGCCGGGTATAGTGACCGCCATTGCCAAATACCATATGACAGAAATTGCGCGCACAATTTTAAATGATTCGATGGATATTCACTCTGGTCGAGCGATTCAAGATGGACCAATGAACTACCTCGGAACACATTATCTCGGTATCCCGGTCGCAATTACGGTTGAAGGGGCCAATATCCTAACTCGCAATTTGATGATCTTTGGCCAAGGTGCCACTCGTTGTCATCCTTATGTTTTGAAAGAGATGGAAGCGGCGGCTAATCCTGATACAGAGCAAGGCGCGAAAGATTTCGATAAGCTGTTGTTTAAGCACATTAGCCACGCGACCAAAAATACCTTTGGGGCGCTCGGTGCTGCATTAACGGGTTCGCGCTTTGTCAAAGCGCAGATGAGCGGCCCAACAAAAGCGTATTACCAACAGTTAACGCGCATTAGCCGAGCACTTGCCGTGAGTGCCGATTTCGCTATGTTGACGTTAGGTGGCGATCTTAAACGTAAAGAGATGATTTCAGCGCGTTTAGGTGATGGTTTGAGTTATCTGTACATGGCTTCAGCGACCTTGAAAAAGTATGAAGATGAAGGCCGCCAACAAACTGATTTAGATTACGTGCACTACGCGGTGCAATATTGTTTGTACCACGCGGCTAAATCTTTGCAAGAGGCGTACAGCAACTTCCCCAGCAAAGTGGTTGGGCGCTTACTTAAGGTGTTGGTCTTCCCTTTGGGCAATCATTATGACAAACCTAGCGATGAGCTGTCGGTCAAACTGGCGGAAAGCTTAATGACTCCTGGAGCACATCGAGATCGTCTCACTCATCTTTGTTACATTGGGCCAGAGGAAGACGATAGCGTTGGCTTGATGGAAAAAGCGTTTTTGGCGATGTATGGTATCAGTGCACTTGAGCGCAAGCTGTTCCGCGCAGCCAAAGAGGGTAAAATTGCGCGTAAAGGTGCCCTGACTGAGCGATTGGCTCAAGCCTTAAGTGAAAATGTGTTGACTCAAACTGAAGTAGACCAAATTTTGGCAGCAGACAAACTGCGTTATAAAGCGATTCAAGTTGATCACTTTAGCCATGACTTGAGCGAGGTGATGACCAATAAGCCGGGAAAGCCAAAGCTTAATCATGTTGCTTAGTCGCGAATATCGTTACTAAAAGTGTGACCATATATCAGGGCATCCTAGTCGGGTGCCCTGATTGTTTGAGCCACGAGAGATCCAACCACTTGCAATTTCTGCCTGTTTTTAAAGAAATAGGGTGAGATCTTCGAGCGAAACTTTTATCCTAGCGGAGATTTTTGAAGGAAGTTGAATATGATCATCAAACCTAAAATTCGTGGATTTATCTGTACGACAACGCACCCTGTGGGTTGTGAAGCTAATGTAAAAGAACAAATTGCTTACACCAAAGCACAAGGCCCTATCAAAAATGCACCGAAACGTGTACTTGTTGTAGGCTCATCCAGTGGCTACGGCCTTTCGTCTCGTATTACCGCCGCTTTTGGTGGAGGTGCTGCGACCATCGGTGTTTTCTTTGAAAAACCGGGCACGGATAAAAAACCAGGCACCGCCGGTTTTTATAACGCAGCCGCGTTTGACAAGCTTGCTCACGAGGCGGGTTTGTATGCTAAAAGCCTAAATGGTGATGCATTTTCTCACCAAGCAAAACAGAAAGCGATCGAGCTAATCAAACAAGACTTAGGTCAAATTGATATGGTGGTTTACTCGCTTGCTTCACCAGTGCGTAAGTTACCTGAAACTGGCGAACTGATTCGCTCATCATTGAAACCGATTGGCCAAACATACACCGCGACAGCGGTTGATACCAATAAAGACATCATCATTGAAGCCAGTGTTGAACCTGCAACTGAGCAGGAAATTGCAGACACGGTAACGGTTATGGGCGGTCAAGATTGGGAGCTATGGATCCATGCACTTGCTGAAGCTGGCGTATTGGCCCAAGGGTGTAAAACCGTGGCTTATAGCTATATAGGTACTGAGCTAACTTGGCCAATCTATTGGGATGGTGCGCTAGGTAAAGCGAAGATGGATTTAGACCGCGCCGCATCGGCACTGAATGAACAGCTTTCTGTACTAGGTGGTACGGCTAATGTGGCCGTTCTTAAATCGGTTGTTACTCAAGCCAGTTCAGCTATTCCTGTTATGCCTCTTTACATCGCAATGGTGTTTAAGAAAATGCGTGAGCAAGGTGTACATGAAGGATGTATTGAACAGATCTATCGCATGTTTAGCCAACGTCTTTATAAAGAAGACGGTAGCGCGCCGGAAGTAGATGAGCAAAATCGTCTGCGTCTGGATGACTGGGAACTGCGTGAAGATATTCAAAAGCATTGCCGTGAGCTTTGGCCACAGATCACTACTGAAAACCTAAAAGAGCTGACGGATTACGTTGA
This sequence comes from Vibrio sp. V04_P4A5T148, assembly GCF_963875605.1. Classification (NCBI taxonomy): domain Bacteria; kingdom Pseudomonadati; phylum Pseudomonadota; class Gammaproteobacteria; order Vibrionales; family Vibrionaceae; genus Vibrio; species Vibrio sp. V04_P4A5T148. The sequence goes on along the minus strand of NZ_CAWNMS010000020.1, from coordinate 661 downwards.
ATACAAAGAAGAATTCTTGAAGTTATTCGGTTTTGGTGTTGATGGCGTTGATTACGAAGCCGATGTCGATACTGAAGTGGCATTCGATGTAATTGATATCTAATCCATTGGTGTCACAGTGACACAATAAGATGTTCTAATCTCAAAGGTCTAGCCACAGTGCTAGGCCTTTGCCGTTATGGAGGGTAATACAGCATTATTCACCCTCAACAGCATTTTCTCGATCAATGGAACGGTTGCTGTTTCCCTGCAACAAAAAACACATCACAGTGGTGCTCGGCCGCTAATTGCTTGAGTAGGTGTTGGTTGATAGGCTCAATAGTATTTGACGCGATTATCGCACTGGCATTTCCGGAGCGGATAGCTTTCATCACAATCTCTAATTCCGATAACGTTTGAGAGGGTTTCATGTGGATCACTCTGTCGCAATGTATATTGAAAGAAGCAAACTGTTCATACTGTGGTCGAGGACATTCAGAGGTGAATAAGATCCACTGCTGTTGGTGCTGAGATAGCTTAGCAAGCTTTGACATCATGGCTTGTTCAATCGTATTTACTGAGCGATGGGCATTAGCCAAAGGGTACTGAGCTGATAGTTGAGAAGCGAAATTTACTTGAAGCATAACACTGTCCTTTCATACATGCTGTATGTGTATACAGT